>DGXO01000068.1:7980-17307 GCA_002395605.1 Bacteroidales bacterium UBA4230 | reverse complement strand
GAAGTCCAATAAGGACACCGGCTCACCTGAGAGTCAGGTTGCTTTATTTTCCTACCGTATCGCTCACCTTACTGAGCATGTGAAGAAGAACAAGAAGGACGTTGTAACACGTCGCAGCCTTCTTCGCCTTGTAAGTAAGCGTCGCCAGCTTCTGAACTACCTTCAGAAGATCGACATCGAGAGATACAGGGCTATCGTCAAGGAGCTTGGTCTCCGCCGATAAGCGTAAGAATAGGAAAGTTTGGGGGTACGGATGCGGGGCATCCTACCCCTTTTTTATGAAAAAAAACAGTCCCATTGGGGGACAGACGATAAAGACGTAATAATAGAACTAATGAACATCATCAAAAAGACCATCACCCTGCCGGACGGCCGCGTGATTGAGATTGAGACCGGAAAACTGGCCAAGCAGGCCGCCGGCTCAGCCGTTGTGAAAATGGGCGGCACCATGCTGCTCGCAACCGTAACCTGCGCAACTGAGGTAAAGGAAGGCACAGACTTCATGCCCCTCACCGTAGATTACCGTGAAAAGTACTACGCCGCCGGCCGTTTCCCCGGTGGATTCCTCAAAAGGGAAAGCCGTCCCAGTGACTATGAGATCCTTATCGCACGTCTCATAGACCGCCCCATCCGCCCTCTGTGGCCCAGTGACTTCCACCTGGAAGTATTTGTGAACGTGATGCTTATTTCGGCCGAAAAAGACATCCAGCCGGATGCCCTTGCAGGCCTTGCAGCTTCGGCCGCACTGGCAACCTCCGACCTCCCCTTCGACGGTCCCGTCTCAGAGGTCAGGGTTTCCCGCATCGACGGCAAGTTTGTGATCAATCCCGGCTTCGAGGACAACAAGAGAGCCGACCTTGACCTTATGGTTGCCGCCACCGAGGAGAACATCATGATGGTTGAAGGCGAAATGAACGAGGTCTCCGAGCACGACATGCTGGAAGCCATCAAGTTCGCCCACGAGGAAATCAAGAAGCACTGCCGCGTGCAGAAAGAGCTCATGCACGAGCTTGGAACCGACGTCAACAAGAGGGACTACCCCCACGACGAAGAAGACGAGGCCCTGAAGACCGCCGTCCACGAGGCCTGCTACGCAAAGTGCTACGAACTTGCAAAGAGCGCAAAGCCCAAGCACGAGCGCGAGGACGGTTTCAACGCCATCCGCGACGAATTCAAGGCCCAGTTCTCTGAGGAAGACCTTGAGCTCAAGGGCGCAATGATTGACCGCTACTACCACGACGTAGAGAAAGAAGCCATGCGCAACCTTGTCCTTGACGAGGGCCGCCGCCTTGACGGCCGCGCCACCAATGAGGTTCGTCCTATCTGGTGCGAGGTTGACTACCTCCCCTGCGCACACGGTAGCGCCATCTTCACCCGCGGTGAAACCCAGTCCCTTGCCACCGTCACCCTTGGCACCAAGATGGACATGAAGGAGATGGACGAGGTCCTCATCCAGGACGACCAACAGTTTGTCCTCCACTATAACTTCCCTCCGTTCGCAACCGGAGAGGCAAAGCCCCAGCGCAGCACCGGACGCCGTGAAATCGGCCACGGAAACCTTGCAATGCGCGCCCTCAAGCCCGTCATCCCTACGGCTCCCGAGTTCCCTTACGCAGTACGCGTAGTTTCCGATATCCTTGAGTCTAACGGCTCATCCTCAATGGCTTCCGTCTGCGGCGGCTGCCTTGCCCTCATGGACGCCGGCGTCAAAATCAAAAAGCCCGTTGCAGGTGTTGCCATGGGTCTTATCACAGACGCCGAAAGGCCGAACGACCGCTACGCCATCCTCACCGACATCCTTGGTGACGAGGACCACCTCGGCGACATGGACTTCAAGGTGACAGGTACCAAGGACGGCATCACCGCCACCCAGATGGACATCAAGGTGGACGGCCTCTCCTACGAGGTTCTTGAGAAAGCACTTGAGCAGGCCCGCCAGGGACGCCTCCACATCATGGGAGAGATGCTCAAGACCATCCCCGAGCCCCGCGAAGACTACAAGCCCTTCGTTCCCCGCATGGTCCAGATTGAGGTTGCGGCCGAATTCATCGGCGCAATCATCGGCAAGGGCGGTGAAACCATCCAGGGCATGCAGAAGGAATTCGGCACCGTCATCACAATTGACGAAGTTGACAACGGAGACGGCACCACCAAGGGTGTTGTGGATATCTTCGGCACGGACAAGGCTGCAATGGATGCAACCCTGGAGCGCATCAAGGGTATCTGCGCAGTCCCCGAGGCCGGCAAGGTGTACCACGGAAAGGTGGTTTCCATCCTTGACTTCGGCGCATTCATCGAAATCCTCCCCGGCAAGGAAGGCCTCCTTCACGTAAGCGAGATTGCCTGGACCAAGACCGAGAAAGTGGAAGACGTCCTGAAGGTTGGCGACGAAGTTGATGTCAAGCTCCTTGAGATTGATGCCAAGACCGGCAAGATGCGTCTTTCCATGCGCGCCCTCCAGGAGAAACCCGAAGGCTATGTGGAGCCCAAGCGTGAAGGCCGCGGCCCCAAGCGCGACGGAGACCGCAAAGACGGCAACCGTGGCCCCAGGCGCGAAGGCGACCGTGGTCCCCGCAGGGACAATGACCGCCGCGAAAAGCACAATGACGGCCCCCGCAAGCCCCGCTTCCAGGACGAAGAGCCCAAACAGGCCGAACCCGACGTATTCTAGGTTCAATTAATATTTCATAAAAGAGACTTCCGGCCGGAAGTCTCTTTTATTATTATAGCATATTTTAGATATTTTTACTAACTTTGTGGATTATGGACATGCCTCAAAATCAAAGCATTCTCATTGACACAGATGCTGTTGTGAGAAAAGTCAACCACGGTAAGCTTTTGCCGCGGCCTGTCATGAGCTTTATCCGCAAGCTCATCCACGAAGAAGAATTCAACCGCAATTTCTCAAAAGGGAAAGTGGGAGCGGACTTCATTGACTGTTTCTTCAATGACATAAATGTTACGCTGGAAATAATCGGAGAGGAAAACATCCCCGCAGAAGGCCTTTTCACATTTGCGTCCAACCATCCTCTTGGAGGGGCCGATGCCGGACTGGAGATTGGCTGGCTTGCCCGTAAATACCACGACAAGGTGATTACCCCCGCCAATAGTTTTCTCCTTCACCTGAAGCAGCTTGCCCAGTACCTCATCCCAGTGAACAAGATGGGAGCGCAGTCCAGGGAACTGGCAGGGCTCCTGAACCAGGCCTTCCACAGTGACCGCCAGGTGCTGTTCTTCCCCGCCGGAATATGCTCACGCAAAGTGAACGGCGTAATCACGGACCTTGACTGGAAAAAGACCTTCATCACAAAAAGCCGTGAAACCAAGAGGGACATCATCCCCATATGGTTCTCAGGCCACAATTCAAAGCGCTTTTACCGTATTGCCGCTTTCCGTAAGTTTTTCAAGATCAAGCTAAACCTTGAGATGCTCACTCTCCCGGACGAACTCTTCGGCTACAGGGGCCAGCATTTCAAGATGGTGATAGGAAAGCCCATCCCCTATACCACCTTTACATCTGAAAAGACCGACACCGAGTGGGCACAATACGTAAAGGAACAAGTGTACGCCCTCAAACAAGACTAAACCTAAGCCCCCATGGTACTAGAACCTATCATAGAACCCGTAGACAAGTCCTTGCTGCTGAAAGAATTCGATGAGGCGAAGGAACTCACGGAAGCCTCCCGCGGAGACATCAAAGTCTATTTGGTAGACTACACTTCCCCGAATATCCTGAGGGAAGTGGGCCGATTAAGGGAAATTGCCTTCAGGAAAGGCGGTGGCGGAACCGGCATGGCCTGCGACCTTGACGACTTTGACACTGACCCTTCCTTCAAGGTGAAACAGCTTGTGGTCTGGGACGCAGAAGACCAGTGCATCTGCGGCGGATACCGCTTTGTGTACGGCTACGACATGAAAATCACGGATGACGGGCAGCCCTTAATCCCGGCGGCGCACCTTTTCCATTTCTCGGAAAAATTCATGAAGGAGGAAATGCCCCACACAATGGAGCTCAGCCGCTCATACATTGTGGAGCAGCAGCAGCGCACAAATTCGGCCAGAAAGAGCATCTTTATCCTGGACTGCCTCTTCAAGGGCATCTGCGTAGTGGCAAGGGACGGAAAAATGACAGATATTTTCGGGAAGGTCACGTTTTACCAGGACTACCCTCAAGAGGCCTTTTCCATGGTAACATCCTTCATGAAAAAACACTGCGGCGCCGGAGGCAAGGAGATTGTCCCAAAGGTCCCGTATGTGGCAGAGCCCGCCAAAGATGCGCGCAAAATATTCAAATTCAAGGAATTCCGCGCCAACTTCCGCGCTCTTACGTCGTTTTTCATCCAAAAGAAACTGTACCTGCCGCCCATCCTCAAGTCTTACATGAATCTCACCACCACCATGCGCTACTACGGTGCCATGGTCAACAACGAATTCGGGGGCGTGATTGAAATGGGCATAAAGGTGCATCTCCCGGACCTTGACAAAGACCGCTGGGAGCTTTATTTCAAGGAAGTTTAGCTACACATGGACATTACGACAAACCTTGCGCGCCTGTTTTTAAGGTACAGGGTGAGGGCCATTGGGCGCTACGTCAAAGAAGGCGACGCCATCCAGCGCAAAACCCTTGAAATGCTTGTCCGGGAGGCCCGTGACACGCAGTGGGGCCGGGAGCACAACTACGCCTCCATCAAAAGCTATGAGGATTTTTCGGCCAGTGTCCCTTTGGGAAACTACGCCTCCCATAAGCCGTACATTGAAAAGATGATGGAAGGGACCCCGGATGTGCTCTGGAAGGGGCTCATTACCCGTTTTGCCACTTCTTCAGGCACCACCTCGGATGTTGTGAAATTCATTCCCGTAAGCCGAAGGGGCCTCAAAAGAAGCCATCTGCAGGGCGGCCACGACGTTACGGCCACCTACCTGGACCAGAACCGGGAGTCGCATGTGGGCAGGGGCTATTCCCTAATCCTTTCCGGCGGATTCAACCCTAAATATACCAAAGGCAAGATCAAGGTTGGAGACATATCGGCCATAATGGCTGCTGCGGCACCGTCTTTCTACAGGAAAATGCTGCACATGGTGCCGTCCCTGAAGGTTGCCCAGATAGAGGACATCCACACCAAATACGACATCGTGACGGACATAATCCGTTTCCGGAACCTGGTTTCCTTCAGCGGACAACCCACCTGGAACATTATGGTGCTGGAGATGGCCATGCAAAAGGCCGGGGTAAAGACGGCCGAAGAACTTTGGCCCAACATGGAACTCTTCGCCCACGGGGGCATGTCCCTTGTCCCCTATCGGCATAAACTGGACGAACTTTTCCCCTCCGGAAAACTTCACTTCATAGAGAACTACAACTCCTCCGAAGGCTTTTTCGGCGTACAGACAGACATGAAGGATCCAGCCATGACCTTGATGCTGGACTACGAGAATTTCTATGAATTTGTTCCCATGCAGGAGTACGGAAAACCCGGCGCCCGCGCCCTTCCGGTATGGGAAATAGAGACCGGAAAGGAATACGCCATTTTGGTTTCCACATCCTCCGGCCTCTGGCGCTATGACATGGGAGACGTGGTGCGCTTCACAAGCAGGAGCCCCTACAAGTTTGTAATCGTGGGCAGGACCCACCAGAACATCAATCTCTGGGGAGAAGACCTCTCCGTGCAGCAGGCCGAAAAAGCCATGGACGAAGCCTGCCGCAAGTGCGATGCAAAGGTGAAGGAATTCACCGTTGCGCCGGTGTTCCTTGAAGAGGAAACCAGCAGCGGCCACCACCAGTGGCTGGTGGAATTCAGCAAGGAGCCCGCAGACCTTGAAAAGTTTGCCGAAACCCTTGACAAGGAACTCATGGAAAGCGACATAGACTACGAGCACTTCCGTGAGCGCACCGGCGGAAAGAGACTTGAACTTGTGAAGGCCCGTCCCGGTCTGTTCTATGACTGGCTTGACTCCAAGGGAAAACTCGGCGGCCAGCACAAGATCCCGCGCCTTGCAAGCGTGCGAAAATACATGGAAGAACTCCTAAAACTGAACCAAGCATGAAACGACTGATCCTCAGCGCCATAGCTGCTCTTCTAACCATAGGGCTCAGCGCCCAGGAATACGGGGTTGTGAACATTTCCGTATGCAACATGAGGCGCACCGCGGATTTTGATGCCGAAATGGTGTCTCAGGCCCTTCTGGGAACGCCGGTGCACATTACCGGATATGGTGAATCGGCCCCTTCTCCCTGGCCGGAAATCCTTACCCCGGACGGATACAAGGGCTGGGTGCACTACGCCGCCATCACGCCCATGAGCTGGAACGAGTACCATGAGTGGAATGAGGCGCCTAAGGCCATTGTGACAGCGCTCACCGGCGTGGTTTACGCAAAGTCCTCTACGCGCAGCCAGACCATCTCCGACGTCGTGGCCGGAGACAGGCTCAGGCTCATCAAAAAGCGCGGAGCCTGGCTCAAGGTTGCGTTCCCGGATGGCCGCGAAGGCTGGATCCAGCGCAAAGTTGCCATGGTGGAAAGGGAGTGGAGAATGAAATTGGATCAGAGCCCGGAGGCTATTCTCAAGACCGCCAAAAGCATGCTTGGATTCCCCTACATCTGGGCGGGAATGTCCCCTAAGGGCATGGACTGCAGCGGCTACGTAAGGGCCGTCCTCTATATGCACGACATCATCATCCCCCGCGACGCCGGTCCGCAAAGCAACGTTGGCGTAAGAATTGATTCCAGGGCCGATCTCCAGCCCGGGGACCTCGTTTTCTTCGGCAAATACCGTGAAGACGGCACGCCAAGGGTGTCGCACGTGGGGTTTTACCTTGGGAACGGTGAGTTCATCCATTCTATCGGCCTTGTAAAGATTGGAAGCTTTGACTATTCCAGTCCGCTTTACGACGCTTTCAATACGGGCCGATATCTTTTTGGCGGACGCATCCTCCCCTATGTGAATGAGATGCCGGGAATCACCACCACGCTAACCAATCCGCTTTATGCAGAATAGGCGGGATTTTCTGAAGACGTCGGCGCTGGCCGCCGCAGGTCTTGCCCTTACAGGGTGCAAAGGCTTTACGCCCAGGCGCACCGGAGGGCCGCTTACAATGAAGTTCTTCCCCTATGAGCTCCAGCTTCGGCACACTTTTACCGTGGCTTCTTATAGCCGAACTGTGACGCCGGACGTGCAGGTAGAGATTACCTGGGAGGGCGTTACGGGCTACGGGGAGGCGTCCATGCCGCCGTACCTTGGGCAGAGTGTGGAGTCCGTGTGCAGTTTCCTTTCAAAGGTGGATTTGTCTCAGTTCCAGGACCCTTTCTGCCTGGAGGACATCCTAACCTATATAGACAGCCTCTCCCCCGGAGATTCGGCCGCAAAGGCTGCCGTAGACATCGCTCTCCACGACCTTGTGGGGAAACTCATGGGGCAGCCGTGGTTCAGGATATGGGGCCTCAATCCGGCGCTGGCGCCGTCTACCACCTTTACCATTGGCATTGACACTGAGGAAGTTGTGAGGGAGAAAACCCTTGAGGCCGTCGGGAAGTTCAACATCCTTAAAGTGAAGGTTGGGCTGGATACCGACGAAGCCATGATCAAGGCTATCCGCTCTGTGACGGACGTGCCCCTTGCCGTAGATGCCAATCAGGGCTGGAAAGACCGGCAGAAGGCGCTGGACGAGATTTTCTGGCTCAAAGAGCAGGGAGTTGTGATGGTGGAGCAGCCGCTTCCAATTTCGGCCCTCTCAGATACCGCTTGGCTCACGGAGCGCAGTCCCCTCCCCATCTTTGCCGACGAATCCATCCAAAGGCTCCGGGACGTACAGTCCCTTTCAGGCATTTTCAGCGGCATCAACATAAAGCTCATGAAGTGCACCGGCATGAGGGAAGGCTGGCGAATGGCCCAGCTTGCCCGTGCCCTTGGGATGAAGGTTATGGTGGGATGCATGACGGAGACTTCCTGCGGCATTTCCGCTGCAGCGCAGTTCTCCCCATACGTAGATTTCGCCGACCTCGACGGCAATCTCCTCATCTCCAACGACCGCTTTGACGGCGTGAAGGTTATTGATGGCCGATTATCCCTTCCCGACAGGCCCGGGATTGGGGTGGAACTGCTATAACCGAGAGTCCCCCTTGTCATTTCGACCGAGCGAAGCGAGCGGAGAAATCTCACTCATTAAGAGCACAATTCTAGCAATTCTTGTAAATTATTTGTATCTTTGCCGTCCACAAACTTCCGGTGAGTTGTCCGAGTGGTTGAAGGAGCCTGCCTCGAAAACAGGTTTGCGTGCGAGCGCAACGGGGGTTCGAATCCCTCACTCACCGCAAAGGTTAGCAAAAAGTGCGTGCCAAGCTTGCTTGAGCACGCACTTTTTGGTAAGCTTTGAAAGCCCGCCGCAGGCGGGCAGGGATGTCGGAGGCCGCAGGCCGACGAAATCCCGGTGAGTGAGGGGTTAGACACTTTGATGCCGACCGCTATGGACGGGATAAAGAATTCAGGGATATGACTTTGACTGGTCATAGACATACAAATGTCACTAAAAATCGGCAGAAAAACAAGAGGCGCCATATGATTCATTTTGTCTTTAATCCAAAATTAATTACCTTTGTCAAGTATGGACTTGGACAAGGTTAAATATTGGACGGAGTTATCCGACTATGACTTTGATACGGCCGATGCAATGTTTCGCACAGGTCGATGGCTCTATGTTGGATATATGTGCCATCAATGCATAGAAAAGATATTCAAAGCCTATTGGAGTAAGAAAAAGGAAGAACCCGCACCATACTCACACAACCTAATTAACCTTGCACAAAGTTGCGGCCTTGGACAAATGCTCAGCGATGAACAGAGAGCGTTCGTGGGAGAAATAATGCCTCTCAATATAGAAGCGAGGTACCCTTCTTATAAGCAAATAATAGGAGATGCTTTATCCGAGGACCGCTGCAAGGAATTGATGCAGAAAACAAAAGAACTTCAGCAATGGGTAAAAACGATGTTATAGATGTAGTCCGCAGATACAAGGACAAAGTGGTGTCAGTAATGGGGCCTGCCGAGGTGTATCTGTATGGCTCGTATAGCAAAGGGACTGCCCGTGAAGATAGTGACATTGATGTGGCAGTGGTTGTTCCTGAAGTTAATGGCGATTTTCTAAAGGAATCAGCCAAATTATGGCGTATTACGTGGGATGTAGATACGCTGATTGAACCCGTCTTGATTGACGCCCGGTATCCTTCTCCGCTATACGAAGACATTCTTTCAACTGGAGTTGCAGTCTGACTTGACATTTCAAAATAAGTATCCCATATTTGCAACGGCGTTCTTTGACAACGTTGTAAGTTAT
>DGXO01000068.1:0-7911 GCA_002395605.1 Bacteroidales bacterium UBA4230 | reverse complement strand
TTATTGATTCATAGATGGGAAACTATTGATTCATAGATGGGAAACTGGCCGTGTTTTCATTTATTTTGCTTCTGTGGCCGATTTTGGTGCCGACACGGCAAGGGAATTGGCCAAATCTGCCAAAATGGCTACCGTGTTTACACCAAAAACGCAGTTCCGGGCATTTTAAGTGTAAACACGGCAACGGCGACACATATTTTCATTTCTTTTTAGTACCTTTGCGGGCTTAAAAACGAAATATGAAACAAAGATTGTTTTTACTGTTGGCCCTTGCAGGCCTTATGACCACGGCACCGGCGGGAGCAAAGTCCTTTGACCGCGGGCTGGGCAATCCCAAAAAAGTCTACATCCAGAAGGGTACCGTGTCCGTGGGGGCATCGGCAGGCTATAACCGCTTCAATGCAACCGGCGAAAACGCCACTTCCGGTGCGTCAATATACGGAGTTGTCACAAACCTCAACGGCAACGCCGGGCTTCTCACGGCGTCGGCTTCGGCCTCTTGGTTCTTCAAGGACAACATGTCCCTTGGCGTAAGGCTTGGCTACAACAACACCGCAATGGACATTAACAATGCCGGACTAGTTGTGGAATCCCTCAACTTCTCCAACAAGCACATTGTAAACCAGACATTTACCGGAGCGCTTGCCTTCCGCGGCTACATCCCGCTTTTTGACAGCCGCATCCTGGCGCTGTTTGGCGAAGCCCGTCTCACCGGCGGCTTCGGCTACGGAAAAGACTATGCCGAAACAGCTCGCGGCAAGGAAGGAACCTACTCCGACATCTACACCGTGGCCCTGGGCCTGTACCCCGGCATATCCGTTTTCGTGACGGATTTCCTTGCCGTGGAACTGTCCCTTCCGCTCCTGGAAGGAGGATATGAGTGGAACATCCAGACCAAGGGCCAGGCACACGACAGCGCCCTTACAAGAGGCTTCGTAAACTACAAGCCCAGCCTCCTTGGAGTGAACCTTGGCATAATCTTTCATTTTTAGCGGCCTATGAAAAAGTTAATTGTATTTGCAGTGGCCGCAGTTGCCGCCATCTCCTGCGCAAAGCAGATGAACGACCTCGTCCATGAGGAAGTTGTAGCCGAAATCACCGCCTTCAAGGCCGAAGGAGAACTCTCTTCTTCCATAAGCAAGGCTTCCAAAACCGTGGAGGTTAAGTTTGCCGAAGGCACAGACCTTTCCAAAGTTACCGTAAACACTTTCACCGTCACCGAAGGCGCAACCTGCACCCCCGACATCAAGGCCGGCGACATCATAAACCTTTCCGAGCCCGTTACCGTAACCCTCACCACCTACGACCCTTACGTATGGACAGTGAAGGCAACGGCCGAAAAGACTGAGCCCGATCCCCAGACCGACCCCGACCCTCAGCCCAAGGAAGGCCCCCAGCTCTACAACATGGGCTTCGACCACTGGATGCAGTATGAGGACAAAAAATTCGGCGGCGCCAAAGTAGACGTCCTCTACGACGAAGACGCTACCGATGAAGAAAAGACCGTATGGGGTTCGGCCGCAGCCTCCACAAAAATGCTTGGCTACGACTCCGTACTCAAGGAAACCGACTTCCTTGCCGTCACCGGAGAAGGCAAGAAAGCCCTCAAACTCCAGACATGCGGCATCTCCGCCATGTTCGGCCTTGTGAAGAAACTGGCCGCCGGCAGCGTTTTCAACGGCTACACCGGTGACATCGACATTGCCAAGATGAGCGCCCACATCTTCTGGGGCATCCCGTTCACGGACAAGCCCAAGACCCTTGAAGGCTACGCCTGCTACAAGCCCGCAAAGATTGACTGGACCCAGGACCCCTACAAGAGCATGGAAGGCCAGCTGGACAAGGGCCACGTGATGGTCATCCTCTCAGACTGGACCACTCCCTACGACGTCTGCCCTCCCAGCAGCCTCCTGGATTTTGACAATGATCCCGGAATCATCGGCTACGGTAAAGTGGTCTTTGACAAGGAAATGCAGGCTTACGAAAAGTTCACAGTAGACATTGAATACCGGAACGAGCGTACGCCCAAACTCATCACCATCGTGTGCTCTTCCAGCGCCCTTGGAGACTATTTCACCGGCGGTGCAGGCTCAACGCTGTACCTTGACGAATTCAAACTTACGTACTAGTTTCCAATGGCCGAGAACGCGGAAAATACCGCCACAATCCAGCGTGAGAAAGAAATTGACAGGGTTACCCTTCTGGGCAGCCTGGTCAATATTTTCCTCACCATCCTCAAATTCGGCGTGGGCATAGCGGGCCGAAGTTCCGCCATGGTGGCCGACGCCATCCACTCGCTGTCGGACCTCCTCACGGACGTGGTGGTCCTTATCTTCGTCCACATCGGCAGCAAACCCGCCGACAGAGACTACCACTACGGCCGCGGCAAGTTCGAGACCCTGGCTTCGGCCCTTGTGGGAATGCTTCTCCTTGTGGTTGCCGGCGGCATCCTTTACCACGGCGCGGCGGAGACACTTTCCAGGTACAAGGGAAATCCCCTTCCAAAGCCCGGAACAATAGCGCTTTGGGGTGCCGTAGCCTCCGTAGTCCTCAAGGAAATAATCTACCGCTACACCCTTGCCAAGGGCAAAAAACTGCACTCCCCCGCCCTTGAGGCCAATGCCTGGCACCACCGCTCCGACGCCCTGTCGTCGGTTGCCACCCTTATAGGAATTGGCGGCGCCGTCCTCCTTGGAGAGCGCTGGGCAGTCCTTGACCCCATTGCATCAATCGTGGTGGGATGCTTCATCGTAAGGGTGGCGTGGATGCTCCTCAGGCAGAATTTCCGGGACCTCATGGAAGCCTCCCTCCCCGAAGAAACGGAGGCCGAAATCCTCTCCATAGTGGAGTCCTTCCCGGAAGTCAAAGACCCCCACAACCTCAAGACCAGGCGCATCGGCGGCCATTACGCCATTGAAATCCACATAAGGATGGACGGAAGCACTTCCCTTCTGGACAGCCACACCACCGCCCATTACATAGAAAAAGCCCTACGTGACCGCTTTGGGGCCGAAACCCACATCACGATACACGTAGAGCCCATAAAGCCCTTCCCAAAGAAATCCCTGTAACTACTTGAGGGCAGGGGTGTTTATAATCCCGGCCGAACTGCTTAGGACGTCGGCCATGAGGAACATGTTGGAAGCGATTGGATAGATTCCGGGATCCCCGATATGCTCCTTTAGGGAGTACCACGTTTCCGTGGAATCCTCAATGCTGTCGCAGAAAGTGGTGCCGGGGAAACGCTCCAAAAGATTCTGGCGGAAAATAGCCGTGCAGTTGTTGCAAAGGGCATCTACTTCGGCCTCAAGGGCTTCCGCAGATTCCTTGGCGCGGATATCCGAATAAGCCTGGGTGAAATCCTGGTAAAGTCCGGAAGGATTGATGCTTACCCCAAAGTCGTCCTCGTTGATGAGCCAGCAGTGGTTGACGTCGTCGTCGTCCGGCGTAACGGCAAGGTCGTTGAGCTTTGTGAAACGCACGCCGAAAAGCGACACAGCCCCATCCTTCACAGCGAATTTTATCTTTGTGAAGTCTATGCCCACAGATGCCTTGGCGTAGAACTTCCCTATGTAAAGGACCTTCTTCTGTCCGGGGTGCATTACGTCATCCATCCATCGGCCCACCTTGTCAAATACTCCGTTTTTATCCGCCAGCCTGTATGCGGGGTCACTCAGGAAACGCTCCACGGGCTCTTCCTTCACAATGTATCCGGACTTGTCAAAGGTCATGGTCTCTACCTTGAAGGTAAAGTTTACGTTGGACGGAGCGCTACCCATCTGCCCCCAGGTATCAAGGCGGCTCTCCAGCTCACGGTTGCGGTTTTCAAGGCTTGCAACGGTATCCTTGAGCCCCTCCAGCTCCTTTTCCTTCTCCACAAACTCCCTGGCCTTTTCCTGGAAACTCTTCTGCATCAGGCGATTGACAGGCTGGTACGCCAGGAGCATAAGCACAACGGTAATGGCATTGGAAAGGATGATGGCAAGAGGAGTTGCCACTTTAGGAATGAAGAGGAAGGCCCCTATGTTGCACGCTATAAGGATGAGGCAGGCTCCCATTAAAAGGTAACTGCCAATGAGTTTTGGATTCCAGGTCATGCTTATTCTCCTATTACGCTACCAAGGAAAGCATCCCTGACCGGAGGCCAGGCGGCCTCAAGCCACATGGCGTGACCGCAGGTGGGGACGCAGAAGTAATGTTTGTCCTTGGTTCCAAGGTTGTTGTAAATTGCAAAGTTGGTATGCGGCGGGCAGGTAGGATCCTGCAGGCCGAATGCCATATATACCGGGCACTTCACCTTGGGCGCAAAGTTCTTGACGTCGAAGTAGCGGAGCATCTCAAACACCTCTTCACGGGGAAGGCCTTCGGCATCGGCCGCCTCCATTACCTCATGGACCGGCCACCACACAATGCGGAAATAATCCCGGTAGTCGCCAAGGAACGGAACGGCAATGCTAATGGCCTTAATTCGGCTGTCAATTGCGGCTGCAACCGTGGTGAACGCGCCTCCCTGGCTTTCTCCCATTGCTGCAATGCGGGAGACGTCGGCCTTGTCAAGAGTGGCCACAAAGTCCACGGCGCGCCTGACGTCGGCGAAAGCCCCGCGGTAATAGAATTCCTCTTTGGAGGAGAGCCCCTTGTCTATCCAGCGCTGGGCGGGATCCTTGAAGATACCCTGCTCACGCACGCTCACAAGGAAGTCTATCCGGCCCGGATTGGCCGAAGGGTCATAGTAGAAGGGCTCTGCGCCATACCCCATATACTGTATGAGTACGGGGTACTTGCCGGGAGCGTTGGGGATGGAGATGACCCCGCCCGCAGTGGCGCCGCCAAATGAGGCAAAAGAGACCTCGTAGCAGGTCCGAAGGTCGTTGGAATACTCCGGAATCTGCTTGTACACAGGCTCCAGGGGAATATTGTCAAGCTCAGATAGAGTCTCCTCCCAGAATGCATCGAAGTCCTTGGGGGCATCCGGAGCGCTTACAACGTCCTCCGGCCTTATGCCGATATTGAACCTCACGCTGTCACGGAGCCTCACCTCATAGAAGCCTGGATTGAGGTTCCCTAGACTTACATTTATGGTGCTGTCTTCGGAAACGCTGCAGGAAGTCTCAAGAATAACGTCCGGGGTTTCGGCCATAAGGGAGAGATCCGTAACCAACTGGAAGGTTGCAGGGCCGGGAGCGGCCTTAACCTTGGTGCTAAGGGTATAGGGGCCCTTTTCCAGGAACAGCCAGCCAAGGTCCGGCTCTGAATAACCTGTGGCAGGTTTGACATTTGAACCGCAGGCGGCAAGCGCAACCAGCGCCACAACGGCATAAAAACATTTTCTCATAAGACTATGTATCAGATTCACAAATATAGGAAAAAATTTTGCTATTTTAGAAAAAGATGCTACCTTTGCAATCCCCATTCAGGGGCGTAGCTCAGCTGGTTTAGAGCGCTTCAGTCACATTGAAGAGGTCATCGGTTCGAATCCGATCGTCCCTACTCAAAAAAAGCAGGCCTTCCGGTCTGCTTTTTTTATGAGCCCAAAGCCTCATCTATAAAACTGCCAAGGTACTCAATGGCTTCGGCCTTTCCTTCGGCATCAAAGCCATGCCCCTGTCCCTCAAGGACATACAGGGTGGAATCATTGTACAGGTCATCGGCCTTTCTGGCATAGGAAAGCGGAACAAGTTCGTCTTTATCTCCCTGGACAATAAGGACCGGGCCGTTATAAATGCCTATCATGCTGTAGGGATACAGGTTGTATGCATCAAAAACATACTGCTGCCACACCGTAAAGCCAAAAACGGTTACGGATTCCGGAACCTTGTCAAGGCCGCCATACTCCAAGATGGCAAAGAAACGAACCAAATCCGGGATATTGAAGGCGGGAAAAAGAAGCCCTAGCGCCTTTACTCCGCTTGGATTCCTGGCTGCGTACAATGCAGCAACCAAGCCGCCCTGACTGCCGCCCATCACCATAATCTTGGATGGATCTATGTCCGGGCGCGCCGCTATTTCGGCATAAACGGCAGCAAGGTCCTCAACTTCCGTGAGAATCGAGTCATGAGCCCTGTCTCCGTCACTGAGGCTTGGGCCTTCGTGGCCGCCGCAAAAGTCAAAACTGCATGCCACAACTCCTTTTGTAGCTGCAGCTTGTGCGTAAATCTCCGTGTCACGGTACGACCCCGTCAAACCGTGACAACATATCACGGCGGGCTTTTTCCCCTCCAGGCCCTTCGGCATATAAAGCTTACCGCCTATTTTAAGATCCCCGCGTGTTGTGGAAAAATCCGATACAGACACAGCATATATAACCGGCTCTGAAGACTTCTCTTCCGGAACCTGCTCTGGCTGAACCTCTTTGGAGCAAGAGAATAAAAGACCGCACGCCAAGGATACGGCAACAATCAATCTGGGAGCAGTACGAAACACCATAACAGTACAAAATTAATATAAAGAAAGGGAACTGCGTGCGGCCAAGACGGAAAAATTTGGGAAAAGGGAGCAAAATACATAATTTTGTAATATGAAAAAAAGAATCCTATGTATTGTTTGTGCGGTCTTTGCGGCCGCCATTCTGGGAGGGTGCCTGTATCTCAACACCCTTATGCCCATCATCACCGGTTATGCTGCAAAGAATCTTGCTTCGGCAGTGTTTGTGTCGGGCCGGAACCCCGCCGACGTTGAGCCCCTGGACCTTAACTTCTCCTTCATAAAGTTCAACAGGAACAAGGTGGACTATGAGAACAAGACTGTGACCAGCCGCTTCCTTTGGGCCAAGTCTACGGCCGCATACCGCGAAGGATACGGAGTCACTCTCCTCCGGGGAAAAGACAGGAAGGCTTTCCTTGAAGCCGAGTATCCCCTTCCCAAGGACAACTACCCGGAGTATCTGGAGGCAGGCGACAATGACCTCAGGGCCTCCCTTGAGCCCATTGCCAAGGCCCTTGTGGACAATCGCAGTTACAACGGCCACCCCTTCGCCTTTGTGGTTCTCCATGATGGAAAGATTGTGGCCGAACGCTACGACGCCGGGATTTCGGCCGAAACACAGCTCCTCAGCTGGAGCATGGCAAAGAGCTTCACCAACGCCCTTGTAGGCATAATGGCCGGTGACGGACTTCTGGACATAAACGCCCCGATGGATATCCCGGAGTGGCAGGCGGACGGCCGAAAGGACATTACGCTCAAGGACCTCATGCAGATGCAGAGCGGCCTCCGGTGGAACGAGAACTACGGCAACCGCTCCGATGTCAACCTCATGCTCCACCGTGAAACCGACATGGGTCTTTACGCCCAGTCCATGCCCCTGGATTATGAACCAGGAACGCACTGGTACTACTCCAGCGGCAGCACCAACCTTGTGATGAGATACCTTCGCGGGAAGTTCCCGTCAGACCAAGCCTTCATCGCCTATATGCGGGAGCGGCTTTTCGGCCCCCTGGCCATTTCAAACCCGCATTTTGAACCGGACATGAACGGAACGCCTGTGGGCTCCTCCTACCTCTATGTCACCGCCCGGGACTACGCCCGTTTCGGCCAGATGTTCCTGGACGACGGCTGCATTGGAGAAAGGCGCATCCTCCCGGAAGGCTGGGTGGATTTCACGGTTACTCCGGCTTCGGCCAGTGAGGGCAAGTACGGCGCATATTTCTGGCTCAACCGCAGCCTAACGTGCCCGGACGCCCCAGAGGACATGTTCTCCTGCCAGGGACACGACGGCCAGGAGATTTACATAGTCCCCTCCAAGGAACTTGTGGTTGTGGTGCTGGGTTACTCCCCTAAACCGGACAGGGTGATAGATTTCAACGGGCTCCTCCGCGACATAATTGCTGAATTGTAAGCTGGCCAATTGGTAGAAAAAAACCGGGAGCGCAGTAACAGCGCTCCCGGTTTTTCAGTATCTTACTTGATCTCTAT
>DGXO01000048.1 GCA_002395605.1 Bacteroidales bacterium UBA4230 | reverse complement strand
AGTCTTTGAGGTGATGACAAACCATGAACTGGGTAACCCCGGAAGCGTCTTTTTCCATAAGGACAAGGACGGAAAACTAACCGCCGGGCCCTGCTGGGACTTTGACTGGGGAGTGCTCACCTTCGACACCACCGGAGGAGACTACAGGCTCATAAACCGCCATGCAATATGGTACGACCGCCTGTTCCAGGACCCCGCATTCCTTGAAGCTGTGAGGGCACGCCTCCGCGAACTACTCCCTCAACTCCAGACCATTCCGGCCTACATAGATGAACTTGAGGGACAGCTCACGGAAAGCGCAGAGCTGAACTTCAAGATGTGGAACCCCGCACAGGATGCTTCCCAAAACGGCGGCAACATCATCAACGGAGACGAGCGCATGAGTTTCCATGACGCCGTCCAGCGCATCAAGAAGAACTTTGACATTCACCTCCAGCTGGTCCTGGACAAACTATAGTCCCATCACGTGCCGGCGGTCCAGGAAACGGTAACTGGCGGCTTCGGCAATGTGGACGGGAAGGATGTCCGGCGCCCCGGCAAGGTCTGCGATGGTGCGTGAAATCTTGATGATTCGCGTGTATGCCCTGGCGCTCAGCCCCTGCCTGTCTATTATCTTCTCCAGAAGGTCCTTGCAACTGGCCGAAAGCGGACAAAACTCTTCCAACTGCGCCCCGGACATTTCGGAGTTTGTGAATATCCCTGTCCCGCTGAAGCGGGCCTGCTGCATTTCCCGCGCCCGCACCACCCTTTCGGCAACGGCCGCGGAGGGTTCGGCCTTTCCGCCATTAATAAGCGCCTGAGTCTCAACGGGATGCATCCAAAGTTGGATATCTATTCTGTCCATGATGGGTCCGGAGAGCTTTGACAGATAGGCGTTCCTGACGGTGGGCGTGCAGGTGCAGCGGTCGGCCTCTCCGTAATAGCCGCAAGGGCAGGGGTTTGTGGCTGCCACCAGCATGAACGACGCCGGATACTCAATCTTTGCCTTGAGCCTGGAAATGCACACCTTGCGGTCTTCCATAGGCCCCCGCAGCGCCTCCAGGGTAGACTTCGGCGCTTCACAAAATTCATCAAGAAAGAGTATCCCGCCCGTAGCCAGTGAAACCTCCCCGGGAAGGATGTTGTCTCCGCTCCCGCCTCCCAGCAGTGCCGCTTTCGAGGCCGAAATATGCGGCGCCCTGAAAGGCCTTGTCCTCATGAGGCCGAAGCCCCCGGCCGACGCTCCCGCAACGGAGTATATTTTGGAGGTGACGGCGCTCTCTTCCAGCGTCATGGGCGGCAGAATCCCCGCCAGGGCCTTTGCAAGCGAGGTTTTTCCGCTTCCGGGGGCCCCAACCAGAAGGACATTGTGCTGGCCTGCCGCCGCTATCTCCACGCCCCTTTTTGCGGCGTCCTGCCCCACTATTTCCGAAAAATCCATGTACTTCCGCACAGGATGAAGGGCGCTCTCACGGGCCTCGCGGTAGGCCTCAGTGTTCCAGATAAGGAGGTCTTCGGCATCCTCCTCCCCGCTAAGAATCCTCAGGACGTCTTCCAGCGTCTTTACCCCGTACACCTGCGTTCCCGTGTAGTCCACCGCCTCCAGGGCCGAAACCTCCGGAAGGATGCACCCCGTAAAGCCGCTTTCCATGGCAAGTTCCACCATAGGCAGGGAGCCGCTCACATACCGGACACTTCCGTCCAGCCCCAATTCTCCCATTATCAGGAACTTGTCCAGTAGCGGCATCTCCCTTTGGCCGGACGCCGCCACTATCCCAAGGGCAATGGGGATGTCGTAGCCGCTGCCCTGTTTGTGTAGGTCCGCGGGTGCCAGATTTATCACTATTTTCTTGCCCGGAACATGAAATCCAAGCGCCTGGAGGGCGGTCACCGTCCTAAGGAGGCTCTCCCTTACCGCAGTATCGGCCAGGCCCACAAGATGAATCCCTATCCCAAGGGTGATGTTTACTTCCACGGTTACGGGCACGGCTTTTATGCCCGTTATCTTTGCCGAATGTATATTGACAAGCATTACTCAGATATTGTTAAAGATGTGAAGTACCCGTTGAATTCAAGCGGAATCAGACGTCCGCCCACAAAGATGCGGTGAGCCCTGAAAGAAGTGTCTGAAAGGGCTGCGGCAAACACTCCGCCTTTGTAGTCGGCGCAGGCCGAACCCGATGATACAAGGCACAGGCCCTCTTCCTCTATGGAAAAGTCCGTGTTTTCGGCATGAATCATTGTAACCTTGTCGGCAATGCCGGTGACAAGGTGCGCTATGGAAACGCCATCTGAGTAGATGTCCGGAATGCCCCCGCGGCGGCTTGTTACCTGGTGGCGGATCCCGTCCTTGGACCTTATCCAGTGTGTGGTGATGTTCCCTGCCACGGAATACCCCTTTATCATCATCTCCTCCTCAAGTTCCATGAGCCGGCAAAGGTGAATGTCCTCCGACTCTCCAACGCCCATGGAGTGAAAGGCCTCTCCTGACACCAGGCACAGGCTGGACGGGCTTTCGCCCCTGCGCTCGCTCCGGTAAACCGTACCGTCCCGCACACGGATGTCATAAATGACACCCCCCTTGTTCGGCGTAACGGCCTTGATGTCTTCGGCCCCCTTTATTATATGGTATTCCGTGGTGGCCGAATCTCCATTTCTGATAGGGATCCCGTAAACGAAGTAAACCCCGCTGGTGTCCCTCATGAAAGAGCCCATAACCGTGCCGGCGCCAGTGGAAAAGACCTCCTCGCCATTTATCCTGTAGCAAAGGCCCTTCCCTCCCGGACGCTGCCCCAGGGTATGTATGCGGCCGTTTTCCGTGAAAAGTCCCTTGATCAGTTCCTCGGCAGGGATAGTAAGCCGATGCTCCCCGTTGCAGAAAACCTCCGTGGTTCCATTTTCGGCAATGTCCGTCCACATGTGCCCCTCCAGAATCCTTATCCTGGCGGGGTCCGGACGCGGCCCGGCCGAAGCCTTGGCAACCTCCGTGCTGTCCAGAAACAGCACTGCTTCGGCCCCGCGGAAATCCCCTTCCCGCCATTTTGCCCAGTCCGGAAAACGGAGGGCGGTAAAGTAGATGCCTCCCTTTACCGGCTTCCCTATGGCCGAAGTATCCTCCCGCTCCCAGGCATTGGCCATATAGGAGCGCGGCCCCCGGCTGTACCAGCGGGGCAGGGTATCCATCAAGGGCTTTTTACATGAAATCAGTGTGGCGGCAACCGCCAACGTAAAGACAATTCTCCTCATGGCTCGCAAACTTTTTCCCTCACAAGGTCGGGAGTTGCGGGCTCAAAAACAAGAATCCTAATAAAAGTTTTGCTGTTTCTAAGGATTAGGGACGAAAAAGCGCATATAGGGACGAACCGCTGCCGCTCATCGCCACATACAACGCTCCCCGTAAATAAATATCAGCCTTTATTTGGGCCAATTTGGGGTATTTTGCAAAGACCGTTTCCTCAAAATCGTTCTTCAAGTCCTCCTTCCAGGTGGCGGGATCCTGCTTCAGCACTTGCGCCAGCGGCTTCTCCGGAATGCGGGGGACTATGCCGCGATATGCGTCGGCCGTGGAGACTGAAATGCCCTCCGGAACAATTACCTCCAGCCTGAGCCCCCCAATGTCCAGCGGGAACGGCTCCAGGATTTCCCCGCGGCCGCTTCCCATCATGGGCACATTATATATGAAAAACGCGCAGTCGCTGCCAAGGCGGGCGGCGTACCCCGCCAGAGTGTCGTCCGTGAGCCCCAGTTCCGCAAGTTCGGAGATCATTCTTAGCGCAAAGGCGGCATCGGCCGAACCTCCCCCAAGCCCGGCCCCAACCGGGTTGGTCTTTTCAAGGTATATTTTCATGGGAGGTAGCTTGAAGTCCTCCGCCAGCATCATGTATGCCTTGGCGGTGAGGTCTTTGAGCGGATTCCAGTCCACGCCCTCCTTCCGGGCAATTGTAATCATTAGTTTGCCGTCCGGGGAGATGGCCTGCGAAAGATTCCCGTATTTTTCTTGAAGCGGGCCGATAGTCCTGCTGTAGTCCTCTCCGGTAATTATTTCCAGGGTGTCCGTAAGGCCGAAATAAGGCACAAACAAGGTCTCGAGGTCGTGGTAGCCGTCCGGGCGCTTACGCAGCACGTTGAGGCCCAGGTTCACTTTTACGTTAGGATGCGTAATCATGGCCTCAGTCCTCCCAGGTTACCAGCCTGCTGCCATCCGGCTGCACTGTAATATACACTTTCAAGGTCTCTTCCGGAAGTAACTCCTCTATGTTCTCCGGCCACTCCATAAGGCACAGGTATCCGCTGTCCAGGTAGTCGTAGAGCCCAAGGTCCAGGGCCTCCGACAAGCGGTTTATGCGGTAGAAGTCAAAGTGAAATACCGGTTCTCCAGCGGCCGAACGGTATTCGTTGAGGATCGCAAACGTAGGGGAACTCACGGCGTCTTCCCGGACGCCAAGCTGGTGGCAGATTGCCGTGGTAAAAGTGGTTTTACCGGCTCCCATAGGCGCATAAAACGCTATGAGCCGGTTGTCTCCTATCTCTTTAAGGAATGTTTCCGCCGCGGCGGGCAGCTCCTGAAGGCCGCGAATTTCAATATTGTGTTTCATAATCTTAATCCCTGAGCCAGTTCTCCGGGTTCTGGGGGGTGGTGCCGTTCCAGAGTTCAAAGTGGAAGAGGTCTTCCCCGCCAATGGTGTCTACGGTGCCCACAATCTGGCCGGTCTTGACCTTGTCGCCGGGTTTCACGGCAACGGTGGCAAGCTTGGAGTAGAGGGTGTAGTAGGCCCCGTGGTTCACAAGCACGCACTGGTTGTAACCGGGCAGGACCACTATCTGGCTTACGGTGCCGTTGAAGACGGCCCTGGCCTGCGTGCCGCGCTTTACGGCAAGTGTAACGCCGTTATTCTGAGGAAGTTCCACATTCTGATACACGGGATGCCTGTGTTTTCCGAAGCGCTCCACAATGGCGCCCTCCACGGGCCACGGCAGGCGGCCCTTGTTGGAGGCGAACTCGTTGGAAAGCTTGGTGTCTATGACCGTAGATGTCTTCTTGCCACCCTTAGAGCCGGAACCCTTGCCGCCGCCCTTACTTTGCTGCTGGCGTATAAGGTCTGCGATTTTCTTGTTGAGGGCTTCCTTCTGGCGGTTTTTCTCACGAAGCTGGGACTCGTACTTTTTCCTGTCTTTTGAAAGTTTCTCCACAAGGCGGCTACTCTCGTCTTCCTCCGACCTAAGTTTGGAGCGCTCGGACACCACCTGCCTCCTGACATCGGCCTCAGTGGCCCTCAGGGACTCCAGACGCTCTTTCTCAACCTCCAGGGCGGCCGAAGTCTCACGGATGCGGGTTGCCTGCGCACCCATTTCGGAAGCCAGGGACCTGAGGTACCCGAAACGCCTGAATCCCTGCCCGATTGACTGGCTGGAGAGCACGTACATGTACCACATGCGGCTGTCGCGGTTTTTATAAGTGCTTCTGACAAGGCGGGAATAATAGGCCGAAAGGGTGTCGTGGCGGGCCTGGAGTTTCCCGATGTCCGCGCGGCATGTGCGGATGGAGTCGTCCAGGATGCGAAGCGCCTGGTCGGATGCCGCAATGAGCTTTTCACGCGCCTGTATCTTGCTTTTCACAAGGGAAAGCTTTGTCAGTTCCTTCTCCTTTGCCGAAGAATTGTCCTTGAGCTGGCGGTTGAGCACGGCTATCTCCTTCTCCAGCTGGGCCCTCTGGCTTTCCAGCTTTTTCATGGAGGAGGATTTCTGGGCCGATAGCGGAAGAGCCGCCGCCAAGGCAAGAAGTACTATGACAAGGACCTTTCTCATTGCTCCAGACGTTTTGCGAGATTTATATACACCTTTGCGGAGTCTTCCTCCCCAAGCACCCTGAGGACTTCGGCGTAATGCCTGAGAATTACCGGGCTCTCCTTGCCGCCGTAAAGCATGGCGTGCTTGAAGAAAGGCTTGGCCTCAAGGTCCTTGCCTTGAAGGTGGAGTATCCAGCCGAAGGTGTCCAGGTAGGTGGCGTTGTCGGGTTCGGCCTCAATTGTCTTCTTGGACATGGTGTAGGCCTTCTTGAGCTTCCGGCCCTCCTGAGAGAGGTAATATGCGTAGTTGTTGAGCACCGGGGCGTACGAAGGGTCTATCTTGAGGGCTTTGTCGTAGGCCTTGAACGCCTCCTTGGAGTTGCCCTTTGAATGGTAGGCGTCCCCAAGCTGGGACCACGACGATAGCTGCACCTTGGTGTCCTTGGGGTAATTCTTTATGAGATGCCGGCAGTTGCCGATAATGGCGTCGTAATCCTCCAGCTGGTAGTTTGCCATGTTGGCGTAGTCCATGAACCCAAGCTCCCGGAAATGGCCGAATGCCTCCAGGGATGCGTCCCTCATGGCTTCCCACTTGCCCTGAAGGGAAAGCACCTGGATGTAGGTGGCGGTCATGGAAACGCTCTCCGGGAAGGCCTTGGCGGCAAGGTAGAAGTAGTTTTCGGCCTCTTCCTTGCGCCCCGTGGAAAAGAAGTAGGAGCCCACCGTAGTGTAGAGGGAACTGTCTGCGGGGGAATTCTCCACTGCAAGCACCGCCAGGGTGTCGAAACCGCTCCTGTGGGCCTGGACCTGCTTGGGGTCTATGGTGCGGGTGATGTTCCCTATATACATGCTCTTGGACTGGGCGGGGATGTCCGGGGAAGAGAAAAAGGGCCGAAGGGTCTTGAAATACGCGGGGAAATCCCTTTCACGCCTGTAAACCTCTGACATTCCAAGGGTTGCAGGGATATAAGAGCTGTCAAGGGAAAGGGCCTCCGAGTAACGGGCGCGGGCCAGGGAGTCCTTGAAATCGGCCAGATACGAATCCCCTAGCATGGAGAGGATCTGGGGCGACGAAAACTCATGGTTGAACTCTTCCAGGGACTCCAGGGCAAGGTCCGGGCGGCCCATGGCCTGGTAGATGTCGTGGCGGGTGGCGGCGACGGACTCCGACGGCCCCCTCTGGGACTCTATCTCCTTCAGGGCCTCAAGGGCCTTGTCAAAATCTTTCTGGGCAAGATACACCTCCAGAAGCTCATACGGGAGCGACTGGTTGGCAGGGAAGTCCTTCACAAGGGACTCGTAGACGGCTTTTCCTTCGGCCCCGCGGCCCTGCGCAAGGTACAGGCGGGCAAGGGCTCTGCGATACCAGAAGTTGGTGCTGTCAAGGGCCACGGCCTTTTCAAGGGAGGCGCGGGCGGCGTCTACCTGGTTTTGCCGAAGCTGGGTCTGGGCAAGGTAGTACCACACGGCGTCGGATTCCGGTGAGGCCACGCTGAGGGTCCCGAGAATGCGCCCTGCCTTCTCATATTCTCCGTTTGAATATAGGGATACGGCGTCTACCAGATTGGACTCCACCGTTTGCGCCCTTAAGGGGAGCAACAGGGCCAAAATGGCCAGGGCCGATACGATTGCTTTTTTCATCCTTGCAAAATTACACGATTTTTCCGATTTTTGTGTAACAAATACCGCACCTTTTGAAACGTTTCTACGCAAAACTGCATCTTATTATGTGGGCAAGGGACGAAGAATCCCTTGGAGGTCGTCGGCCCCTGGAGGAGTTGGCGGCTGCGTGCCAAGGTTCGGACAGGAAAGCCCAAAAACGCCTGTTCGACGCCCTGGCTCCCAAAATGATGGCAGTTTGCCTGCGGTATATGGGAAACCGTGAAGATGCCGAAGACGTGCTTCAGGAGGGCTTTGTGACCCTTTTTACAAAGCTGGATTCCTACAGCGGCGCCGGTTCCTTCGAAGGCTGGGCCAGAAAGATATTTGTAAACACTGCGCTGATGCACCTTAGGAAAACCAATGTCCTGGGAGACTCAGAGGACATTTTGGAAGCGCGGTCGCTGTCCTCGGAAGAGGCCACGCCGCTTCAGAAGATGGGCTACGCGGAACTGATGAAACTCATTTCATCCCTTCCCCCGGATGCCAGGACGGTTTTCAACATGTATATGGTGGAAGGCTATTCCCACAAGGAGATTGCCGCCACGCTGGGTTGCTCGGAGGCCACTTCCCGCTCAAAGCTTCAGCGGGCAAGGGTACAGCTGCAGGAAATGATTAAAGCAAGAAGATGAGAGACCAGGATATAAGAGAGATGTTGTATAACGCGGAGGAGCCCGTATCCCCCGGCGTTTGGAGTGCAGTGGAGGCCGGGCTCAATGCCCGCCACAGGGTTGTGCCGGTATGGCTTTGGGGCGCAGTGGCCGTCGCCGCAGCTGCTGCCGTTGTGGCCGGTGTTTTCCTTTGGAGGCCCTCCGGTCTCAGGCTGGAAGAGTTCTCTCCCTCATCACAGCTCACAGCCCATCTGGACTATTCACTTCCCCAAGATATAGTTGAGCGCGTTCCTGAGGCCCCTTCGGCCACAGGAAAGGCTGTTTCGGCAGTTGCTTTACGGGAGGAAGCTTCCCTGGAGGCCGTACAGAACGCAACCATTAATCCAGAGGTCCTTCTGAAGGTTTCCTCCCGTCTGGCAATGCCGCCGCAAAGCTCCTATGCCCCCACCGTCAGTGATAACTACCTCCTCAACCAGCTCGCTTGGGAAGCCCGGCCGCTTCCCGGAAGGGATTTCTCCCTCACCGCTTCCGGAGACATCCTGGCAAGTTCCCGCGCCCAGGCCTTCAGCCGCCGCAGCGCAGCCGCTCCGGTCAGCACCATGGCCGAAGGAGTTGAGTACATCTCCGGTGACAGGCCCGGGATTCCGTTCTCTGCCGGAATCGGCATAAAATGGACCCTTATCCCCAGATGGTCCCTGGGAACCGGGGTGCGCTACACCAACCTCCGCCGCTCATTTGTTGGAAACTACTATTCCGGACAAGGCTGGAGCGCAGACGAAAAATCCATAGACAACACCCAGCACTGGATTGGGGTTCCCGTCAACGTTTACTTTGACATTGTAGACAGCCGCCGCTTCAAGGTACATGCATTTGCGGGCGGCGCCATGGACTACCTCCTTGGCAACAAGTTCACCATCCACTCCTCCAACGACATCCTCTGGCGCAAAACCGGCACTTACTTCCAGTGGTCGGCCACTGTGGGCGCAGGTGCCGAATACCTCATTACAAGGCGCGTAGGCATATATCTGGATCCCAGCGTACGCTACTGCTTCGGCCAGGCCGGCGGCCAGGACATCAACGGCCTGCCCGCACATCCGCTCCAGTTCATGCTGGAGGCCGGCGTAAGGTTCTCCATCAGCAGCTATTGATTGGGGTGTTGATAACTTTCCCTGAAAAGAAACAGAAAAGTTATTATTTATAACAATTCTAAATAACAAACCTTTATAATTACCTGTTAATCAATAAATTAACAGGTTTTTTCATGCGTTGTTGATAACTTTTTTCGGGAAAATAGTAGGAAATCCAAAAACGTTGATATATCTTTGTCTTCGCTCGACCTAACCAAGATCACAGAAAAATAAACGCTATATGGTAAAACGTGTACTCAAGCGCGATGGACGTCGCGTCGAATTCAACAACCAAAAGATTGTTGCCGCCATCCTCAAGGCAATGGATGTCACCGAAAACGGTGAGGATATTGTGCTTGCCGCCCAGATTGCCCACGACATCTCCCTGCTTCCTAAGGAGGAGATGACCGTTGAGGAAATCCAGGACGTAGTTGAGAGCCACCTCATGAACAGCCCTCGCCAGGAGGTTGCCCAGGAGTATATCCGCTACCGCAACAAACGTAACCTTGCCCGCAAGGCCAAGACCAACGAGATTTTCGAGACCATCATCCAGGCCCAGGCCAACGACATCACCCGTGAAAACGCCAACATGAACGCGGACACCCCTGCGGGCATGATGATGAAGTTCGCCTCGGAAGCCACCAAGAGCTATGTGGACGAATGCCTGCTCAGTGACCCCGTGCGTGAGGCCGTTGCCGGCAACTACATCCACATCCACGACAAAGACTACTATCCCACTAAGTCTCTCACCTGCATCCAGCATCCTCTGGATGTGATTCTGGAGCATGGTCTCAAGGCCGGTCACGGAGAGTCCCGTCCCGCAAAGCGCATAGAAACCGCAGCCGTTCTCGCCTGCATTTCCATGGAAACCGTCCAGAACGAGATGCACGGTGGTCAGGCCATCCCCGCCTTCGACTTCTACCTGGCTCCCTTCGTACGCAAAACCTTCGAGGAAGAGATTGACAAGGTGTGCGCCATTATGAATGCCGATTATGAGGACCTCAAGACCGCAAAGATTGACGATTACCTCAAGCGTGACCTCACCGGATTGCAGGGCCGTGACCGCGCCTTCCAGCATGCTATAAACCAGACCGTGGGCCGCGTCCACCAGGCAATGGAGGCCTTTGTTCACAACATGAACACCATCCACAGCCGCGGCGGCAACCAGGTTGTGTTCTCGTCCATCAACTACGGCACGGATACTTCGGCCGAGGGCCGCTGCATCATCCGCGAAATCCTCAATACCACCTATGAGGGTGTGGGCAATGGCTCTACCGCCATCTTCCCCATCCAGATCTGGAAGAAGAAAAGGGGCGTGAGCTACCTCCCTGAGGATCCCAACTACGACCTTTACAAGTTCGCCTGCAAGGTTTCGGCCCGCCGTTTCTTCCCCAACTTCCTGAACCTGGACGCCTCCTACAACCAGGACGACGCCTGGAAGGCCGACGACCCTAAGCGCTATATCCACGAGGTTGCCACCATGGGCTGCCGCACCCGCGTGTACGCTAACGCCTTCGGCCCCAAGACATCAATCGGCCGTGGAAACCTCAGCTTCACCACCATCAACATTGTGAAGCTTGCAATTGAGGCCATGAGGGAAGAGCCCGAAAAAGAGGCCCGTATCCAGAAGTTCTTCCAGAAGGTAGACTGGGCGCTGGACATTGCCGCCCGTCAGCTCAACGAGCGCTTCGACTTCCAGAAGACCGCCCTCAAGAAGCAGTTCCCGCTGCTCATGAACGGCCTCTGGCTTGGCTCGGAGAAACTCGACCCTGAGGACACCATCGAATCCGTCATCAACCAGGGCACTCTTTCAATCGGCTTTATCGGCCTGGCCGAATGCCTTATCGCGCTTGTCGGCAAGCACCACGGAGAAAGCGACGAAGCCCAGGAGCTGGGCCTCAGGATCATCTCCCACATGGCCGACAGAGTTAAGGGCTACACGGAGATCTACAAGCACAACTTCACTTTCTTCGCAACTCCCGCAGAGGGTCTTGCCGGAAAGTTCACCAAGAGGGACAAAAAGACCTTCGGCATTATCCCTGGCATCACCGATAAGGATTACTACACCAACTCCAGCCACGTTCCGGTATACTATCACTGCACTCCGGAGCACAAGGCCAAGATTGAGGGCCCTTACCACAAGTATGAGAACGCCGGCCACATCTTCTATGTGGAAATCGACGGCGACGCCACCCACAACCCGGAGGCCATCATGCGCATTGTGGACCTCATGGACAAGTACAACATTGGCTACGGCTCCGTGAACCACAACCGCAACCGCTGCCTGGACTGCGGCTACGAGAATGC
>DGXO01000069.1:45556-53489 GCA_002395605.1 Bacteroidales bacterium UBA4230 | reverse complement strand
CCGAGTTACGGCAGGCAAGGATCTTTGGAAGAATATCTTCCTGAGATTTCTCGACTTCGCTCGAAATGACAGAAGCCATCAGCTGCACATACCAGGCCTCGGAGAGGGAGAGGACGTCTGAGCCGGATGGCTCCACGTGGGACGGGATGGCGTCCTTCACCATATCCAGGACGGTGATTTCCTTAAGGGCGGCGGCGCTGCCGGGAACGTTCACAAAGCGGGAACGGAGCTCTTTCAGAAGCGCATCGCGGTCCTGTCCAGCGTGCAGCACGGCCGAATGAGCCTCAGTAAGGGTCTGGGCTGCCGGATAAACCGGAATGTTCACACGCACGGCATCTGAGAAGTCATCGGCCACAAAGGCGGCGGTGACAGATTCTTCGCTATGCTCAGAATGACAAAGAGGAACGGCTACCTGAATGACCTTGGTGACGGTTTCGCCGGCTGGAACGGTTACGGGAACCTGGGCGCTGCGGCCGTCAAACTGAAGGACAATCTTGCCGGAAACGGGGGCTTCGGCCACGGAAGAAACGGTTACAGCAGCATTCCAGACGTCTCCTTCATAGAGGAAACGGGGCTCCTGAATGGCAACCTTAACGGGAATTGTCACCACCATTTCGCGTTCGGCGATGGCGTTACGCATGGAAGGGTCGTGAGCATACACGCGCACATAATAGGTGGAGAGTTTGTCGGAGGTGCGGAAGCTGAAGGAGAGCTTGCCGTCATTGTCGGAGAGAAGATGAGGCTGGAACGTGAGGGCCTGGAGGAATTCGCTGCGGATTACAACATCCTCCGGGATTCCAGCACCGGCATCAAGGGCATCGGCCGAAACCGCCACCTCTTCTTCGGCCACCTCCATTGCCATGGGGGCGGGAGCGGCATCCAGAAGGACGGTGTTCTTGCTCATGCGGGCCATTGCCTTGGTGCCGTAGCCCATTACCACAACGTCGTCGTAGATATCATTACCCACGCTGCCG
Source organism: Bacteroidales bacterium UBA4230 (assembly GCA_002395605.1). Lineage (GTDB taxonomy): Bacteria > Bacteroidota > Bacteroidia > Bacteroidales > UBA932 > Cryptobacteroides. The sequence continues at coordinate 52,515 of DGXO01000069.1, read as the reverse complement.
CAGGCCGAAACAACATCCACGTAAGGCACGGAGTAGTCGGCCTGGCTCACCACGGGCCAGTAATTGCGCGCCACGGCGTCCATGCTCTTGTCCCAGGCGGCGGCAAGGGCCTCAACACCGGAGTCCGTCTTGAGCGTAAATGTATATTCAGTGCCGGGATATGCCTTGTCCTGGAAACGCGTAAACTCCAGTGGCAGAACAAGTTTGGTGCGGGAACGCCTGTACTGGCGCTCGTATTTGACCGCCTTGCCGTCAATGAAATAGAACAGTTGCAGGCGCACGGCGTCAGGCCACGTTTCCTTGAAGTCGTAGCCAATTTCCTCCACGGTGCCGTCGTTCACCTTGATCTGGCGGGAGTCAAGCACCTGGGAGTCCTTGCCGAAAACGGTGGCCTGGATCCAGGCGGCGCCGCAGGCCGTTCCAACCACGGCCTCTATGCGGGAATCCACGGTTGACGGGCCTCCGATGAAAAAGCGTGAGCCGGTGACGCTGAGGGCCTTCTCTCCGGGGAGGAGCACAAGCACCTTGGCATCAGAGGTTTCCTTTATCTTTTCTCCGCTAGGGAGGGCGGTTTCCACTATGGCCGAAAGTATGTACAGGCCGCTTTCCTTGATGGGGATTGAAACCTCCTCACCGGAGGCGGCAGTGCCGCTGTACACGGTTGCAGTGCCGTTTTTGGTAAGGACGTACTTGACGTCAAGGGGAACGGGGTTGCTCCAGACATCGCGGGCCTGGAAGATGGCCTGGACCGTGGTGCCGCGCACAACATGGCGGGGCTCGGAGCGGCGCCAGTAGTACCTGCCGGGCTGGTCTCCCTCAAGGGAAAGTTCGGCGTCTTCGGCATTTACAACGGTTACGCCCACCTCAAGGTCACGGCTTATATAGAAGCCGTCGTTGAAGGAAAGAGTTTCCCCGGTGGAATCTGTGATGGTGACCTCTGCGTTGTAATAGCCCTCGTCCTTTGCGGGAATCTCAAAGCGGAAGGTGCCATCCGGGCCGATTTCGGCCTCAGTTTCAAGCACTTTGTCACTCCAGCGGGTTACGCTGAGCCTTGCCTTGGCCCCGCTGAGGCTGTGGCCGGAATAGGAGTTCACCTTGCCGCTCACAGGGACGGTGGAGCCAACAAGATAGAGTTCCGTGCGCTTGTCAAAGCTTACGTCGAAGGTAGGGAGCACGAATTCGTCTACGCGGAAATAACTCCATTCCAGGGTTTTGGAGCCGTCCATGACTTCCATGGAGAACATGCCGTTCCTGAGGCCGGTGGGAATAGTGAAGTCTCCGCTGGCAGAGCCAAAGTCTCCGGTTTCTATTTTCCTTGTATCCAGGAGGTTATGCTCGGAGTCAAAGAATTTCACCTCCAGTTTTCGATCTTTGAGGGCCTCCAACTTGAGCATGGGGTCTCCTTTGTACACCACAACCTTGAAGCTGAGAAGGTCTCCGGGGTTGTAGGCGCCGCGGTCACGGTAAACGTTGCATTTTACGGAGTTGTCCGGGATGTGGACGGAGGCCTCGCGAACAATGCTCACGGGGCGGGACTTGCGGTCTCCGCTCACTGCAACAAGGGAATAATAGGTTCTGGGGTGTGCCTTTATCTCCTTGTCTATGGCCGAAGGTAGTTTTGTGAAACCGCTCAGGGATACGGTGCTCTTCGCCACCTGTGTGTCTCCTTTCATGAGAAGGATCTGGGCCTTTGCAAGGGGCTTTCCGGTCTCATAGTCGGCCACATACACTTTTCGGCCTTCGGCGTCCGTGCGGCTGGCGATTGAGAGGGTGTACTTCTCAAACTGGCACATTGTGCTCTCTTTCCCGTTTACGGCCTCGGCGGTGTAGGAGCCGTCCTTAAGGGCCGGAAGGTCCAGACGGAGGGTGTCACGGACGTAGAAGCTGTTTTTGGGGTTCTGGGCATTCCAGGTGGCCACCTTGTTTTTCCCTTCAAGGAGTTTTATGTATGCCGAAGGAAGGTTCCGGAAAATGACGGTGATATGGTCATTGTCCATGCTCATGTCAAGGCCCTTGGAGGTGAGGCGGCTGCTGAGGTTGTACACTCCGGCATACCTTACCGCTATCTCCTGCTCCTTCTGGCGGAAGGCGGCGCGGCGCTTCTCAAAGTCCTGGCACTTTTCATAAAGGGCCTTGTAATCCTCCGGCTTTGAGGTCTTTTTATCTTCCAGCGCGGTCATGTCCATCTGGAGAAGGTCTCCTTCAGGGAACAAGGCAAGGGCTGTTCCGGGATATGCGTCCTGAATCTCCTTCAGGGCTTTGCGCTTGAGGGGGCGGTCCTGGACGGAATTGTATTTTCGGCCAAGGATGTAGTACTTGAGGGCTCCTTCCTGAGGGTATTTTCCGGCAACAATGCCTTCAAGGGCCTTCACCACATCATCAGAGTAACGGTTCTGGAGAAGGCGCCAATGGGCCCACTCATGATCCGAGCCCATAAACTGGGTAAGGGCTCCGTTAAGGTAGGAGTCCACTCCGCGGTGAAGGGCGGGGTTGTTGCCATCCAGGGGATGTTCCTGAATGTATTTCCAGAGTTCTTCCTGGGTGCAGGGGTTTTTCCACTCCAGCATCCAGAGGAAGGTGACTATGGGCATGTCAAACTCCTTAACTTCGTTTGCCAGAGCCGTCCTGAGGGCATCACGCTGCTTCCAGTCACGGCGCTGAACCGCATACACGTACTTGGTTGCGGCATCCCAGAAGTCTACGGGAAGGCGTTTAACCTGTGCTTCCTTTTTTATCTGCTCCAGGATAGAGGCCTCTTTTTTGGGGAGGTCTGCCTTGGAGGCTTCGTCGTACTCTTTCCAAAGTGCAGTAAGGGTGTGACCGTCAGACATTGTAGCGGCATTTATTGCTCCGGCCCCAGCGAGGGCAAGAAGCAGGGATAACAACATTCTTTTCATATCCTTGGCTCATTTCAAGAATTGTGCTAAGTAAAAAGTGGTAACGCCTCACTTACTACAAAAGTGCTGCCACCTATATATATAATTGAGTCTTTGGTGGCAATTTCCAGGGCTTTTTTCACGGCATCGGCCACTGAGGGTATTACAATTGGGATCTCTCCGCTCGCTTCGCTCGGTCGAGATGACAGGAATCGGTCAAGGATGTCCTGGGCCGGAAGGGCGCGGGGCGTCGCCGGAGAGGTGAAAATGTAGGTGGCGCTGCGGGGCATGAGGGGGATGATGGCGTCAAGGTCTTTGTCGGCCATTATACCATATACTATAATAAGGGGGCGGTTCATGGCCTCAAGCTGGGAAAAGTTGTGTTTTAGCGCATGGGCATTGTGGCCGATGTCTGCAATGGCCAGAGGGTCCCGGCGGAGACGCTCCCAGCGGCCGTGGAAATGCATGTCACGGGCAGCGTGGATGATGCCATCAAGGACTCTTTCGTCGTGAATTCCAAGAATGTCAAGGGCAGCAAGGACAGTCCTGAGGTTCTGGCGCTGAACTTCTGCGCCAAGGTCCATGGCCTGAAGAATATCCTCACGGCGGTCCCAGAATGTGGGATTCACCTCCTGAGCATAGGTGAGAGGGCAGAAACCTGCCGCCTTGGAATCAAAAACCGGGCGGGTTTCCTCAGAGGCTTCTCCTATTAGTGCTGGAACTCCGGCTTTGAATATCCCGGCTTTTTCGGCTGCTATCTTTGGGAGGGTGTCACCAAGCAGGGCCATATGGTCATAGCCGATGCTGGTCACAATGGTAAGTAACGGTTTTTCAAGAATGTTTGTCGAGTCCAACCTACCCCCCAAACCGGTTTCAATAACCGCTACATTCACCCCTGAATCGGCAAAATACTTGAAGGCCAACCCGGTGGTGATTTCAAAGAAAGAGAGGTTATTCTCCACTATCCAGGGAAGCCAATCCGAAAGTTGTTTGTGGACATATCCCTTAGAAATAAGGTCGTTTACCCTTATTCTCTCTCTAAAGTCTAGAATATGAGGGGAAGTATACAGCCCAACCTTTAACCCGCACTTTGACAGTGCGCTGGACAGTAAATTTGCCACGCTGCCCTTGCCATTTGTGCCAGCAATGTGTATGGCTTTGAACTTCCGGGACGGATATCCCAGAAACGCGTCAAATGCCTGCATCCTTTCAAGGCCCGGCTTGTATGCACCGGCGGTGAACCCGTCTTTCTGAACGGACGGGAACCGCTTGAAGATGTCTTCTATAAGTGAATTGTATGCTTCTTCAGTAAATTCCATAGTACAAAGATAAGTTTTTTTTACTACCTTTGGATTTGTTATGACAGATCTGCTGAACGCTTCCTACATCCTGGATGGGGTGCCTATGCCGCTCTCCCCGGCCAAAATGCTCCGTGAGTGCACCGCGGAACCTCCGCTGGAACCGGACGGAGATCCCGCAACCATCGCAGACGAACACCTGGACCAGGATCCCCGCAGCTTTGACTTCAAGGAGGAAGACATAGAGTCCTATGGACAGGCCCTGGAGGGCTTCAGGCGCAGCTTTCCGCTCCGCTTTGCCGGGCCGTACACCTCAGGAAAAGTGGCCCAGGCACTCATAGATGCCATCTGGATGAACGGTCATTTCCGTATGGGAGACCTCACCCTCAAGGCCGACTGGAAGTGGAACGGAAAGGGAATCGGCCTGCCTGCCGCATTCTATGATTCAGTGGAGGCGGCTTGCAGCTATATCGACGCCCTTGGCGTAAAGATTTCGCAGTACAGCCTTACGTCCGGCACGCCGTCGGTTGCCTTCAAAGCCACCACCGTGGCCGAAGAAGACGCCCCCGAAGACGAAGAATCCCTCCTTAGGGAGCTCCCCTATCGCACGGCAAATCCCAGGATTTCCCGCCGCAGGAAGGTTGGTTCGGCATTTATCCCGGAGGCCTCCGACTGGATTATTTACATCCCCTTCGACACCTGTGACTACCGTCTGGGCGGTTCTGCGCTGGCCCAGGCCATTGGTGCATCGCCGTCGGTGTCTCCGGAAATAGGGGACGCAGACTACTTCATAGACTGCTACGAGGTTGTACGCGAACTTGTGGAAGACGGCATTGTGAAGGCCGGGGCAACCGTTGCCGAAGGCGGGCTGTACACGGCCCTGAGGGCCATGGCTTCGGCCGGCACGGGTGCGGACATCTGCATAACGGACATCTCCAAGGCCTACGGAGACGAGCTCCCCGTGAGAATTCTGTTCTCAGAGGTCCCGGGCGTGATTATTCAGATTTCGGACATAGACTACGACTACGTAGACGCAGAACTTATCCTGCAGGACGTAGTATACTATCCCCTGGGTCATCCCGTCCCCGGTACCACCTCCGTGAAACTTTCAGAGCACACAGACCTTCCCCACATCCTTGAGTCCCTCATGGGCTCCCTGGAAGGGGAAGACTAAAGCAGTTTTGCTGCTGTGTCTGAAAGTTCCGAGCGCTCTCCCTTACGCAGGAAAACGTGCTCAAACAGAGCCTGGCCGCGCATCTTTTCTCCAAGGTGCGTGAGACCGTTGGACCACTGGTCCAGGAAGGGCTGGTCTATCTGGTAGATGTCACCGGTGAACACCATCTTGGTGCCTTCTCCGGCACGCGTGATGATGGTTTTGACCTCATGCGGGGTAAGGTTCTGGGCCTCGTCTACAATGAAATACACTTTACCAAGTGAACGGCCACGGATGTAGGCAAGCGGCGATATTATCAGTTTTTCGTCCTTGATAAGGCCCTCTATCTTCTGATACTGGCGGCTGCCGGGCTTGAAGCACCGTTTAATAACGTCCAGGTTATCCATGAGAGGCTGGACGTAAGGGCTCATCTTGGACTTTTGGTCTCCGGGAAGGAAGCCGATGTCCTGGCCTCCAAGCACCACCGTGGGCCTTGTGAGGATTATTTGGTCGTAGTAGTTGCACTGCTCTATAGCCGCGGCAAGGGCGATGAGGGTTTTACCAGTACCGGCACCGCCAGTTAGTGAAACCAGCGGGATGTGGGGATTCAGGCAGGCGTCAAGGGCGAATTTTTGTTCGTCGTTGCGTGGACGGATTCCGCAGGCTTCCTTAGCTTTCACCAGCACAATCTCATTGCGGACGGTGTCGTAGCGGGCGCAAACGGTATCTCCGCCGAAGTTGAATTTGTACAGCTGGTTGGCGCGGGGCTCTTTTTCGGCCACCTCCTTCCAGGGAATGGCGTTGTCCTGCCCGTAGGCAAGGCGTTGGAGTTCGGCCGAATCGGCATCGGCCACGATGACCTCCTTTTCCAGGCCCACCATGACTTCGTCGTCCAAACGGTCACGGAGGTAGTCCTGGGCGGCCATGCCCACGGCTTTTGCCTTGAGACGGAGGTTGATGTCCTTGGTTACAAGCGCCACGAACTTTGACGGATGCGTGTCCCTTACCCACATTGCGGTGGAAAGTATGCGGTGATCCTGGATGTCGTCGCGGAAAAGGTCCTGGTACTCAGGCGCAAACGGATGGTTTGGCTCTATCTTTATATAGCCTAGTTTTTTTCCTAGCGGCACACCCCGCGGGCCGAAATCGTGCTTGTCCGTGAGCTTGTTGATCTCACGCATGAACGCGCGTGCATTGAAACTGAGGGCATCCTCGCCTTTTTTGAACTTGTCCAGTTCTTCAATCACGGCAATGGGAATTACGATGTCATTGTCCTGGAACTGCTTGATGGCATTGAAGTCGTGGAGAATGATGTTTGTGTCTAAGACAAATATTTTGGCCATGGCGGATAGTGTTATTCTCCATCAAATATAATAAATATTTATGAGATTTCTCGGCTTTGCCAGAAATGACAAAGCCGCCTCTCCAGCAAAACCGCCACAGCCCGTGGAGCTAAGCGCTTAAGCATCAGCGTTTTACACAAAAACGTCTACCTGGTTTCAGGTATACGTTTTTGCTTAACTATTTAACTATCAGAGCATTAGCTCCACGCAGTGGAACTATTTGCTCTGCTTGATAGCGGCCTGTGCAGCGGCGAGGCGTGCGATAGGAACGCGGAACGGGCTGCAGGAC
>DGXO01000069.1:45247-45497 GCA_002395605.1 Bacteroidales bacterium UBA4230 | reverse complement strand
ACGGGCTGCAGGACACGTAGTCGATGCCGATGGTGTTGAAGAACTCGATGGATGCGGGATCACCACCGTGCTCACCGCAAATACCGCACTGGAGTTCAGGACGCTTGCTGCGGCCTTTCTCAACGCCGAGTTTCACAAGCTGACCAACAGCCTTGACATCGATGGTCTGGAAAGGATCGGAATCCAGGATCTTGTTGCCAAGGTAGTCGCCCATGAATGTACCGATATCGTCACGGCTGAAGCCGAAGGT
>DGXO01000069.1:10433-45190 GCA_002395605.1 Bacteroidales bacterium UBA4230 | reverse complement strand
CTGAAGCCGAAGGTCATCTGGGTGAGGTCGTTGGTACCGAAGCTGAAGAACTCTGCGGTACGGGCCATGCGGTCTGCGGTAAGGGCAGCACGAGGGATCTCGATCATGGTACCGAACTGGTAGTCGATCTGCTGTGCGGTCTTGGCCTCGACCTCGGCCTTGATGCGGTCGCAGATAACTTTCTGGAAGCTGAGCTCACGTGCGGAAATGGTGACGGGGATCATGATTTCCGGATGAGGGTGCAGGCCTTCCTTCTGGAGTTCTGCGGTGGCGGTGAAGATGGCGCGATACTGGGTCTCGGCAATCAGAGGGAAGGAAACGTGCAGACGTACGCCACGGTGACCCATCATAGGGTTGACCTCGTGGAGGCTCTCGCCGCGTTTCTCAACTTCCTTCACGGAAATGCCAAGGTCCTTTGCAAGTTCTTTCTTCTTGTCTTCGCCCTGAGGTACGAACTCATGGAGCGGCGGGTCAAGGAGACGGAACACGACGGGCTTGCCATCCATCACGCGGAGGGTTTCCTTTACTGCGGCCTTCATGTAGGGCTCAAGTTCTGCGAGGGCAGCCTTGCGCTCTTCGTTGGTGTTGCAGAGAATCATCTTGCGGAGCTTGGAAAGCGGCTGCTCGGAGTTGCGGCCGTAGAACATGTGCTCAATACGGAACAGGCCGATACCCTGTGCACCGAACTTGAGGGCGCGTGTTGCGTCTTCGGGGGTGTCGGCGTTGGTGCGGATACCGAGCTTGCGGAACTTGTCGCACATGCCCATGAACTTAGCGAAGAGAGGGTTCTCGGAGGCGTCCATGGTTTCGATGGCACCTGCGTATACAAGACCCTTTGCGCCGTTGAGGGAGAGCCACTCGCCTTCCTTGAAGGATTTGCCAACACCTGCGAAGGTGACGGTCTTGTCCTTGAAGTTGATCTTGAGGGCGTCGCAGCCTACGATGCAGCACTTGCCCCAGCCGCGGGCCACGAGGGCTGCGTGGGAAGTCATGCCGCCGCGCTCTGTGAGGATACCCACGGAGGCGTGCATACCGTCGATGTCTTCAGGGGAGGTCTCTTCACGGACCAGGATGCACTTCTTGCCGGCCTTTGCGTATGCGATTGCGTCTTCGGAGGTGAAGACAATCTGGCCCACGGCGCCACCCGGAGATGCGGGCAGACCCTGTGCGAGGCATTCGGCCTTCTTTTCGGAAGCGGGGTCAAGGATGGGGTGAAGGACTTCGTCAAGCTGGGCGGGAGCCACGCGCATGACAGCGGTCTTTTCGTCGATGAGGCCTTCGTCTACCATATCTACTGCCATCTGGAGGGCTGCAAGGCCGGTACGCTTTCCAATACGGCACTGGAGCATCCAAAGCTTGCCTTCCTGGATGGTGAATTCGATGTCCTGCATATCCTGGAAGTGGTCTTCGAGGCGCTTGCGGATGTCGTCAAGCTCTTTGTAGACCTCGGGCATAGCGGTCTCGAGGGAAGCGAGGTTCTTGTTTTTCTCGCTCTTAGTGGCCTCGTTGAGGGGGTTGGGGGTACGGATACCGGCAACCACGTCTTCGCCCTGGGCGTTGATGAGCCACTCACCATAGAACTTGTTGTCACCGTTGGCGGGGTTACGGGAGAATGCGACGCCGGTGGCGGAGGTGTCTCCCATGTTGCCGAACACCATGGACTGGACGTTCACGGCTGTGCCCCAGTCGTCAGGAATGTGCTCGATCTGGCGGTAGCGGATGGCGCGTTTGCCGTTCCAGCTCTTGAATACGCCGCCGATTGAGCCCCAAAGCTGTGCCTGGGCGTCGTCGGGGAATTCAACACCAAGGACTTCCTTGATGCGTACCTTGAAAGCTTCGGCGAGGTCCTTGAGCTGGTCTGCGGTGAGCTCGGTGTCGGACTTGTAACCGTTGGCCTTCTTGACTTCCTCCATCATGCGGTCAAGCTGCTGGCGGATGCCCTGGCCGTCTTCGGGCTCGATGCCTTCGGCCTTCTCCATCACAACGTCTGAGTACATCATGATAAGACGGCGGTATGCGTCGTACACAAAGCGGGGGTTGCCGGTTTTCTTGATGAGGCCGGGGATGGTCTTGGAGCAAAGGCCGATATTGAGGATGGTGTCCATCATGCCGGGCATGGAAGAGCGTGCACCGGAGCGGCAGCTGACAAGGAGGGGATCTTCTGCGTCACCGAACTTCTTGCCCATGATCTTTTCCGTTGCCTCAAGGGCTGCTGCGACGTCCCTCTTGAGTTCAGGGGTGTAGCCACCACCAAGACGGTAGTACTCAGTGCAGCATTCGGTTGTGATGGTAAAACCGGCGGGAACCGGCATGCCAAGGAGGTTCATTTCGGCGAGGTTTGCACCCTTACCGCCAAGAAGCTCTCTCATCTTGCCATCGCCTTCGGCGTGCTTTCCGCCAAAACGATAGACTCTTTTCTTGATTTCTGCCATAAGAATTATTTTAGGTTTGTAATATTTCTCGCGTGTAAAACGTGCAAATATACAATTTTTCCGGCAAAAACGAAAAGAATATTAATCAGAACATGTTTGCGAGCGCGAATTTACGGAAAGCCCCGTCCGGAGCGTCCCCCCAGCAGGGGTCAAGGTAAAGGACTTCGTTTCTTGGAAGAGAGCTGGGAATCCCGGACTCACGTATCCGCGACAGGTTCACAAGAAGCACGTCAGAGGACGTTTTTCCGTCGGCGGAGCCGTAAAACTTATGCCCCAGGGGCTCTTCCCAAAGCTCTGCAATGTCTTCAAGGGGCACTATGCCGGCGGCTAGGAAAACGCACTTGTCGTAATCCGGGAACAGCAGGGAAATGAGCCTGAAGGTTGACAGGGCATCGGTGCCTAAGTCGTCGCCGATTGGGGCGAACTCCACCGAAATCCTGCCTTTCTCCATGGAAAGGATGCGATGGACGCTCTCTTTGGAAAGATTGTTGCAAAGTATATGAATATGGTAATTGAAGCGCCTGGAAGCGTTGTTTCTGATAGAATCGAGGGCGGCGGCGAAGCCCGGTACGGACTGCTCCGAAACTGAGAAAAAAATGGGAATCGTCTTCATGATTTTTACAGTTTTTTCTGGTTTTTCGGCACAAAATTAGCCCTCAAAACAAGCCTGTGAAAATTTACGTGACCAAAAACACGTTTCCAGGGACGAAAATCGCTATTTAGGGACGAAAATGCCAAAATTGGGACGAATGACAGAAATTTTGTATATTTGTCCCTGTAAAACTGTGACGAATAATGGCCATTTCGCGAAATTTTTACCGCATGAGCGCAAACATCCTCTATTTTACGGTTGTCCCGCTCTTCTATTTCCTCTTCACCCTCACCTACCAACCCTTCGAGATGCAGGAATTCCTTTCAGTAGGGCAGGGCTATTTCACTAATAATCTGATATTTACGTCTCTGATTTTGTTTGGGGTGTTGGTCCTTAGCCGGATGCTGTTGTATCTGCTCCGGAACACCCTGGACCTTAACTGGACGCTCTATATCCTCTGGTGTTCGGGGGAAATTGTGGTAACCGGGCTCTTCTGGTCCATCCTCCTTGGCATTGAATGGGCTCCCGCAGTCCCCTACTTCTCCGTTATGACAACCTGCATCCTGTACCTGGCCGGAATCACGGTGTTCCCCTACATAATCATTACGCAGGCCATCCAGCTGCACGTCATCGGCATGGCAAAACAGGCACCGGCACAGGACGAAAAGACCCTCATACGTTTCCACGACGACCAGAAACGCCTGAAATTCATCATCTCCTCCCCTGCCATATTATATATAGAGGCCGAAGACAACTACGTGCACATCGTGCACCTTGACAACGGAAAAATCAAGGATTTCTCCCTTCGCTCCTCCATGCGCGCCCTGGAGGAAGTCCTATCAAAACACGGCATGGTAAGGTGTCACAGGTCGTTCTTCGTGAACCCGGATCACGTGGAGCTGGTGAAAAAGGATGTCAACGGATACGCCCTGGCCCAACTGGACCGGAGCGGGCTGGACCCCGTACCCGTGTCCAAAAAATACTATGATTCGTTGTCGGCCCTGTTGTAAATGAAGCTAAAAATGCCTAAATTTGAGGGTTAAACCGAATAATTACTTAACAAATAATTAAAAACAATGACTAAAACCAAAGAAAACAGCAACATCATTGCTGTTATCACAATGATCTTCCTGTTCGGAATGATTTCATTTGTGACCAACCTCGCAGCCCCTATCGGCAACATCTGGAAGATGCAGCCCGGAATCGAGGGTTCCAACACCCTTGGCATGATGGGTAACATGATGAACTTCCTGGCATACGCCATCATGGGCATCCCCGCCGGCAACCTCCTCAAGAAGAAAGGTTACAAGTTCACCGCCCTGGCAGCCCTCCTCGTGGGTCTCGTGGGCGTGTTCGTACAGTTCCTCTCCGGCGTAGTGGGCGTTGGAGCCTTCATCGGCAAAATCCCTGCAAACTTCTTTGTATACCTCCTTGGCGCATTCATCTGCGGTTTCGCAGTGTGCATGCTCAACACCGTGGTAAACCCCATGCTCAAGATCCTGGGCGGCAAGCGTTCCAACCAGTACATCCAGATTGGCGGTTCCTTCAACTCCCTCATGGGCACCCTCACCCCTATGCTGGTAGGCTCCATGATCGGTGAACTTGTAAAGGGCAAATCCCAGATCTCTGACGTCAACACCCTCCTCTTCATGGCAATGGGCGTATTCGCACTGGCATTCGTAATCCTCCTGTTCGTCCCCATCCAGGACCCCGAACAAACCAAGTCGCAAAAGGTGGAAAGCCCCATGAAATACCGTCATTTCGTGCTTGGCATCATCGCCATCTTCCTGTATGTCGGTGTTGAAGTCGGTATCCCCGGCACCCTTAACTTCTACCTCTCGGATTCCCAGAACGGCGCAGGCCTTGATCCCGCATCGGCAGCAGCTATCGCAGGCTTCGTTGCAGGTACATACTGGTTCCTCATGCTTGTCGGCCGTCTTGTCTCTTCGGCCATTTCAGGTAAGGTAAGCTCCCGCACACAGCTCTCCTGCGTATCCGGCGTAGCACTTGTCCTTATCATTCTGGCCATCTTCCTTGGCAAGGCCGCCATGGTTTCAATGCCCGTGTTCACCGGCAGCGGTTTCGGTATGGTACAGGTTCCCATCGCGGCTCTCCTCCTTGTTCTCTGCGGCCTTTGCACCTCCGTCATGTGGGGCACCATCTTCGACCTCGCTGTTGAAGGCCTCGGCGCAGCCACGGAAAAGGCTTCCGGAATCTTCATGGCAATGGTAGTCGGCGGCGGCATCGTTCCCCTTGTACAGAACTTCGTGGCCGACAAAGCCGGCTACATGCCCAGCTACTGGGTTCTTGCAGCAGCAGTTGCATTCATCCTCTATTTTGCAGTTGCAGGTTCAAAGATTAAAAAAGCATAACAAGTTATGGCAAAAGACTTAGTAATCGGCATTGACATCGGAGGTCAAACCTCCAAATGCGGCATTGTGGATGCCCGTGGTACCGTTTTGGCACAAACCGTCATCCGCTCGGACAACCACGACGAAGTTGGTCCTTTCATCGCGGAACTCGCAGAGGCCCTGGAACGCATCATCGCAGAAGCTTCGGCAGAAGGCCGAATCCGCGGCATTGGTGTAGGCGCCCCCAACGGCAACTACTACACCGGCACCATAGAGTGCGCCCCCAACCTGGCCTGGGCACACGGCAGGGTTGAGTTTGCAAAGCTCCTCTCGGAGCAGATGAACGGCATTCCCGTATCCCTCACCAACGACGCCAACGCCGCCGCAGTGGGAGAAATGACCTACGGCGCCGCCCGCGGCATGAAGAACTTCATCATGATCACCCTCGGAACCGGCGTAGGCTCCGGTATCGTGATCAACGGTGAGGTTGTATATGGCCACGACGGCTTTGCCGGAGAACTTGGCCACACCTGTGCTGTACGCCACAACGGCCGTCAGTGCAACTGTGGCAAAACCGGTTGCCTGGAGGCTTATGCCAGCGCCATCGGCGTAGCCCGCACCGCCCGTGAATGGCTGGAAATGACCGACGAACCCTCAGAGCTCCGTTCCCTGGACAAAATTACGTCCAAGGACGTCTACGAAGCCGCTAAGGACGGAGATAAACTGGCCCTCAGGATTTTCGAATTCACCGGCCGAATCCTTGGCGAAAAATTCGCGGACTTCATAGAGTTCTCCGCTCCGGAGGCAATTGTGCTCTTCGGCGGTCTTGCCCGCGCAAAGGAATTCCTCACGGAGCCCATTGTAAAGGCCATGAACGAGAACGTCCTTTCCCTGTGGCGCAACAAGGTGAAACTTGTCTACTCACAGCTCAAGGAATCCGACGCCGCAATTCTCGGTGCGTCGGCACTGGCCTGGGAACTGTAAAAAAAAAGGAGCCTCTCGCGAGGCTCTTTTTTTTTACTTACATAGCGAATCCATAACTGAGGAAGGTTTGCCGCCTGAAAGGAAGGCGCCCATATTGTATGAATTCCAACCCAGGGTGTTGTATACTGCAGGTTTCCACCAGTCATAGACTTCCGGTTCCCAGTAGAACACACCCTTGCATAGGGAAATCTGCTTAACGGCAGCCATGAACTCCTTGAGGAGACCGGCGGCAATAGCCTCGTTGTCCGGAGTCTTCACACCAACTTCAGACACAATCACAGGAACATTATACGTGCCGATAAGAGCTTTTATACGGCTTACAGCGGCAGTATTGCACTCCGTGGGAGTCATCTTACTCTGCTCCTGGGGATAGTGTGACAGGCATATCATGTCAAACCTGCATCCGGATGCCTTGCGGTCCTTGAACCACCAGTCGTTGTCATCATAGGCGTTGTTCACGTGAGGTCCCACAAGTGCAGACGGAAATACGGCCTTGGCGGCATTGTATCCGGCCTTGTAAAGATCGGCATACTTTTCCTTACCGCCTGCTCCGTTTCCCCACAGCTGGCCGATAGGCCACAGCATACCGTTTCTGGTCTCGTTGCCTATCTGAATCCAAGCGGGAGTGACACCAACGGCCTTGAGTGCCTCCAGAACCTCCGTGGTGTGCTCTTTCACATGGGTGCACATCTTGTTTACATCCGTGGCATCTGCCGTCCAGGCCGAAGGAATCGTCTGACGGGAAGGGTCACAGAAAAAGTCCGAGTAATGGAAATCCACCATTAGGGCCATTCCGGCCTTGGTAGCCCTCTCGGCAAGTTGTACCATGTCATTCTTGCTGCTCCAGCCACCTGTGGGGTTCACCCACACGCGAAGCCTGATGGAGTTTACGCCGCAGTCCTTGAGGACCTCAAAGCAGTCGGCAGTGGTTCCGTCCTTTTTCTTGAAGGTTTTGCCACCCGCCTCCATCTCTGAAAGCCAGCTTACGTCCGCACCCTTTGCGAAGGAAGGCGTTTCCACGTTGTATCCAGAGGCCGTGTCTTTACCGGAATCGGCCCCGTTTTTTGAGCAACAGGCAATTAGCGAAAGGCCGCAAAAAGCAATAAGAAGTTTTTTCATATTAGGATTGTTATATTGATATACTTTGAACGAATACCAGCGCATCCCAGCCGGTATTGTCCACGGCATAGATGCGATAACCGTCATGGGCCGGGAATTCCGTATTACCGGAGGGTTCGTTGGATGCAGGAGTGGCCGATGGTACCGTACAGCCCGCCAGAAGCGCCACAACGGGCAGTGCCCAAATAAAATTCAGAAGCTTCGTTTTCATCAGTTATTATTGTAATACCACAAAGGCCAAATTAGTATCGGCACTCATATAAATATCTACAATGCCATTTACTCCGGGAAGGATGTCAGGGCCATTCTGGGTCAGGGGAAATGACGTTCCCAACTCCTGTATGTTTCCTCCCCTGTTAACATCCCAGGAGTGCCTGTAGATGAACTTGAATTTGTCTGAGGCCGATAAACTGACCCCGCGCGCGACCCACAAGTCTCCTTCCAGGGTCATTGGGATGGAGGCATTGGTGTCCCACTGCGGAGTAACCATAGTACCGGTTATGCTCCAGTCCCTGGATGATTCATCGGCATAATTCAGAACCAACTGCTGCGACTTATCATCGATGCTGGAGAAAAAGGTGCAGCCGCCTTCTACTTTCTCCACTTTCAAGCGGATATGCTCCTGAAGAGACGGGCTCTGAGGAATCACATTCTGAAGGATGGAAGCCTCAACAATGGCTCCAGGCTCATTGGAATAAACCATACGAACGCTCAAAAACTGCTGAGTCCCGGGGTTAAGAATCACAAATTTTTTCAAGGAACCTTCCTTTCTCACCAGATACTGATGACGGCCCTTATCATACTCGTAATTAAGCCCTGCTATACCGTAAATACCGGGTCCTTTTACCTCTTCCCGGCCCTCCTGGCTGACGTGCAATGTTTCCGAGAGTTTCTCCTCCTCATTTATGAATCTTATATCGGCCTCTCTGGGCGCTGTTTCCGGATTTGGCTCAACGGTGAAGGTATGGACGGTCTCTGTCATATCGGCCTTTGTCTCCCCCATACTTATCCACGTGATATTATCCGGGATAACTGCCTTTACATCTACATTGCTGGTCACTTTCACCTCTATCACCCCACCGTCTGCACCAACGCTTACAGAGGTCTCTGAAAGGATAAGCCGGGATTCTTCCTTTTGAGGAGTATCCTCTTTCCCGTTATTCTGCTCTTTTTCATCGGGCTTTTCCGGCTCCACCTCTATGGCAGGAGTACAGGAGACGGCAAACAATATAATGGATAGTATGTATAACGCTCTTTTCATCGCCGATATAAACTACAGGACATTCACGGTAAGTTCAACGATATCACTGTCAATGCTGGAGCCCAAAATGGTCATCTCCGCCTTGATTGTATGTTCTCCGGCAGAAAGAGTCACTGAGTCATCAGACGTCTCTTTCCCATCCACGAACCAACGAACCAAACTCACATTCACTACGGGAGATTGTACAAGCTTCAGGGGGAAGCTGTCTCCGGCGTGAAGCTGGCCGGAGGGAGCCTCGATATAGGATATGCCGAAATCGGCCAGGGTTGCCCGCCCGTCAAGTTGTACATAATCCTCCACGGTAAGTGTTATTGCGGCATTGCCGCATTCCCAACCCCAGTCAATGGCTGGTTCCGCCCACTTGCTGCCTCCGGGCTCCGACAAAGAGAACCCGTTATAGATGAGGAACCCGCCCGGCAATGCAGGACCGCTATCCGTCAAAACAGGATAATCGGCATAATTTGTCTTTATCATATAACCGGCATAGATGTCTTCTCCGGAGGGAATTTCAAATGGAGATGACAGTTCCACGTCCCTGACAAAACCTGCACCACCGTCTGAAATCTGTTGCACCATCACCCTCCTGTCCTTTCCGACGTCAATGAACACCCATAGTTCATCGCAACTGGGATAATAGCTGAATTTGATGCGCTTTATCAACTTGCCGACATGCTCTGCAAGCATGCTTGCGCTGTATTTCTGGGCAACCGTGTAATTAGTCCGGCTTCCTATGCCCCACTGTTGTGTCAAAGAGCCGTTCCAAAGAGACAAACTGCCGGATTCGGGCTCTATGAAAACCGACTCCAACGTAAAGTTCCGTGTTGCAAAATGACCACTCACAAAAGCCTCCGCCGGAATGCAGTCCTTCCCGAAAACCGTGACCACAAGGTCTTCCGGCATGTCTTTCTCAAGAGAGAGAGCGTAATGTCCATTGCTATCCGTAATTGCGGAAGCAAGAGCTTCGCTTTGGACGGAACGCCTTGTAATTGATTTTCTGACACTGCGTGAACTGGCCGATGACAAATACACCACGGCATCCGGGAAAGGATTTCCGTCCTTATCACGGACATAACCGGATATAACCTGCCCCTGAACCTTCAAATTGAATGATGCAACATTGGAAGCCTTGTCATACCGAATATTCTCAAGCCTGTATCCGGCAACTCCAGACCAGTCATTCAACTCATATTCTGTAACATTGTAGATATCGGTAAGATAATTGGGATAGAAATCCGATGTGGGGAAAGTCCAGAAATACCAATTGTCTTGAACATCGGTTGAAGGAGAAAGAATATAATAGCAGGGATGGTCTCCATAGGCATTTATTGCGTTAAGTTCCCAGATAGCGGCGGCATTGGTATCGTGGACCTGATTCAGTGACGCGTCAACATGATATACCAGCAGTCCCGAGGGAGAATAGGTATCCCATCCGTCTCCGCTACGGGTTTCAAAAAGAAAATACTCGTTCTCCGAAGATGCCGGCAGGATGTATGCCTTGCCGCTATCCAGGCCTGGAATACTGATAGTTTCCTGCTGAGCAGGTAGGGGCTCCAGTTCTTTGATATAACCAAGCAGATACCGTTCAAAAGCGCTCATTCTGGTTGGGAACAGTCTATTACTTCCGTTTGCCATCAGGCTCCAGTATGAAGGTGTCCTTGACGTCCCGTTTTCTTCGCCATCCTGGTCATAAAGGTCTGGAAGGCCGATGGAATGGCCAAACTCATGGGCAAAGGCACCTATTCCTTCAAAAGATGTCCAGTCTCCGTCAAGTT
The DNA here is from genome assembly GCA_002395605.1 of Bacteroidales bacterium UBA4230. Lineage (GTDB taxonomy): Bacteria > Bacteroidota > Bacteroidia > Bacteroidales > UBA932 > Cryptobacteroides. Next base: position 34,679 of record DGXO01000069.1, on the reverse strand, counting down.
CCGAGGAACAGGTATATCTGCTCACCTTCTTTCCGTCAAAAGTCTTGTTCCTTAAATCGGAGGAAATCTGGTAATGATTCTGTATTAACCCTTGGTGTGCCCAGATGGAATACCCATCTCCGCCTTCAGACTGATCAACTCCTGGAACAATCAGGCACACCGTGTCAAGAAAGCCGTCATTATTGTAATCATAACCGGAAAAATCAACGGAAGAATCCAACTTTACCATGGCTTCCAATACCATCATGGAGGCCTTCAATATATTCTTGTTACTATCATTGTTTACACCGTCGTAATAAGACCGTTCCAGCCTTACAGGCCCATACAAGTCAAATTCCGGGACAAAAAGCCCATAAGAAGCCTCGGTGTAGTAATCTTTCACGGAGCCATGCTGCTGGTTATCGGAAAAACCTTCCTCATTGAGCGCCCTGACAAAATAATCAGCCGCACCATCCTTAAAAGACTTGTCGGAGAATTCCACCATCAGCACCGGGATGTGTTTGTTGCCAAAACCATTGCCATTATTGCCCCAATAACCTATCTGGGCTCGCGGGCGCCGTGAACGCTTTGCCCTTAAGGCACTTGGGGAAGAGGGGCGCCACCACTTGTCTTCGCCCTGCTCATATACGGTTTTTCCATCTTCAGACGTATACCAGCTGAAGTACTCGTCTCCATGAATTCTGAGTGTAATTGTGCTGCCATCAGGCTGCACCATCTTTACGGGACGGGGAATGGCCGGCCCGGCACCGGCCAACACGGTCAGCGTCATAAGCCATATTACAACTAGTAGTTTTCTCATAGTCGCAAGTTACACAGAATCCGGGGAAAAAACAAGCGGCCGGCCCGCGAGGGCCAGCCGCTTTATGACGCCATCTGTGAAACAAATTCTTCCGGAGACATTACCCTCATGGGGCAGCCCGGAGCGTTTCTGTTCAAAAGCTTTTTATCTCGTGTAATGAAAAAGTCGCAGCAGCCATCGTATGCACAGGCATACTGTGCATCATCCTCAAGGTCTCCGGTATAATTGTTCATAGCCCAATCAAGATCGATGCTGTCAACAGAACTCCAGTTTACATAACGTCTGATTTCCGACAAGAAGGCTTTGAAAGCCTCAAAAGGGACTTTATCTTTAGTTGACACGTAATATGCATCCAACAAGCTTTGGACAGAGACTTGCGCCTCTATCAAGTGCATCTTTATGGCCGAAAAAATACAATTGACCTCTTTTGTGGATCTTTCGCTGACAATCAAATCCAGAATGACGTTGGTGTCAAGAAATACTTTCGGTCTCATACTCCAAAGATATGTCTCAGGCGGGGATCTGCATCAAGTTCCTTCTGTGAAGGAGCTTTTATCATTCCGTTAAATGATTCAATCACAGGATCTGCCACAAAATCCTCCGGAAGTTTGGGAATTTTGGCCAGGGAGGCATCCTGCAATGTTTTTTCTATATAGGCATTGACGGAAAGTTTCTCCTGACGGGCCTTGTACCTCACCCTTTCCAGAATATCCGGCCGCAACCTGACTGCTATTTGCGTTCTTGATATTGTTTCCATAAATGATATCATTTTTGCAAATATAATCAGTCTTTTCGAAAAATCAAAAAAAACGGCCGGCCCGGGAGGGCCAGCCGCAAAACGAGAGTCTAGTGAGCTACCAGATAGGCCGAATATGTATCGGCATTCATATAGATATCAAAAGTGCCGTTTAATCCGGGGACGATGTTGGGGCCGTCTTGATAGACGGAAAAGGGATTCCCTAAGGCAGACATGTTTCCGCCTCTGTTGATTTCCCAGGAGTGTCTGAAGATAAATTTAAACTCGTCTGACGACGTAAGGTTCACCCCACGGGCTACCCACCAGTCTCCTTCCAGTGTCATGGGGATGGAATTGATGGTGTCCCACTGCGGGAAAACCATTGTGCCGGTTATGCTCCAGTCCGTAGGGTTGTCGTTGGAATACTTGACCATCAACAGTTTGGTATCATCCTCCACACTGGAGAAAAAAGTATAGTTACCCTCTGTTTTTATTACTTTGAGACGCACGTTCTCATGGACAGACTGAATGGCCGGACTCACATTCTGCAGTATTGTCGCGTTTACTACACTGCCGGCAATTCCGCTGTAAACCATACTTATGCACAAGAACTTCTGAGCATCGGTATCCAGAATCACGAATTTATCGGCCGATCCGTCTTTTCTTATAAGGTACTGGTGCCGCCCTTCCTCGTAAACGAAATTGAGCCCGGCAATGCCATAAACTCCAGGCGCTTTTACCTGATCCTCCGGCTTGTAGGCATCCTGGACAACGTGTACTGTTTCCTTCAGGTTATCGGCACTATATGCAAAGGTGATATCGGTATGTCTCTCAGATGTCTCCGGATTGGCCTCAACGGTGAAGGTATAGACGGTCTCTGTCAGGGCTTTGGTTTCTCCAAGACGTATCCATGGAGCTGTGTCCGGAAGAATCACTTCAAGTTCAACGTTACTCGTCACCTTCACTTCCATCTCTCCGCCCTGGTAACCTATTCCGACAGACGGTGATGAAAGAATGATGCGCGACTTCTCCTTTTCTGGTTGCGTGACATCTTCCTTTCCTTCATCCTTGACGGGAGCGGTCTGCTCCGGCGCCGTGCAGGAAGCCACCAGTAATGCGGCCGACAATAATATGTAAAACGCTTTTTTCATGGCTGTGGTGTACTAGAGAACGTTTATGACAAGCTCAATGGTGTCCGATTCCAACCCGTCGCCGTAATAGTTTTTGTAGGCAATCACGGCCTTGACGGTATGCTGGCCCGACGAAAACGTCACCGAGTCTTCGGTAATTTCATTGCCGTCCACATACCAGTGAAGAGACTCAATCTCTCCGGTTACAGACTTCACGAGTTTCAAAGGGAAGGACTCTCCCGCATGAAGCTGCCCCGAAGGCGACTGAATGTAGGAAATGCCGAAATCGGCCAGGGTGGCACGGCTATCAATCCAGAAAGAGTCTGTATATACGGACTCCAGAGTAAAGTCCTTTATAACATAGTGGCCATGCACATTTGCCTCCTGGGAGATGCAGTCACGCCCGAAAGCGGTAATTACAAGGTCCTCCGGCATTGATTCGTCCGGATAAAAACTGTAATAACCGCCGAACTCGGTGGTGGTTGTAGCCAGGATTTCCTCTGTTGCGGCCGAAGACAGGTTCAGGACCGCACCGTTGATTGGATTCCCGACTTTGTCATATACATATCCTGAAATATGCTGAGCCACGAATTTCACGTCAAACGCCGCCTGGCCGAATGCCGCGTCATAGCTGATATTCAGAAGCCTGTAGTCCGGCTCCCCTGACCACTCGGTAAGGGTATAATCCGGTTCTGACTTGATACTCCAGGAACTCCAGGAATCATTTCCGACTGAACCCAGGATATAGCAGCAAGGGTGATCACCGTAAGCATTTATCTGATTGCTGTTCCAAATGGCCGAAGCATTGGTGTCGTGAATCTGATTCAGGGAAGTGTCTATATGGTAGATAAGCAGGCCCGACGGAACGCAGGAATCCCAGCCGTAAGTGTTTCTGACCTCAAAAAGGAAGTACTCTCCTCCGTTGGAAGCCGGGAGAATATATGCCTTTCCCTGGTCCATACCGGGAATAGTTTGAGCGCCCTCACCATCAATGGTCTCCAAACTGCTGATATATCCCAGCAGATAACGCTCAAAAGTACTCAGCCTGGGAGGAACGGGCAAATGATTGCCTGCAGCCATAAGATTCCAGTAGGAGGGGTGGGGTGCCGTGCCGTTTTCCTCATAGTTTGTATCATATAAATCAGGAAGGCCAAGTGTATGGCCGAATTCATGACAGAAGGTACCTATCCTGTGAAAAGAGGACAAATCATTGGACATTTCCGGGGAGCAGAAATAGGTTCCGGCAATCTTCCCGTCAAATGACTTTTGGCCGGAATAAGTGAGATGGGACGAATGGGACCAAATTGCATCGGGACCGCCTCCCTCCTCCTGCCCCATGCCGGGAAAAATGAGCGCAATGGTGTCTATATATCCGTCATTGTCATGGTCGTAGATGGAGAAATCAACCGTGGGGTCCAGCATTGCCATGGCCTCAAAAATGACGGTGCGGGCAAGAGCATTGTTTCCGGAGTTATCACCGCTGATTTTATCTGTGGATTTCCGTGAAATCCTCACAGGTCCCATCACGTCAAATTCCGGCGTAAAGAGCCCGTAAGACGCATCGATATAATAATCCCTCACAGAGCCGTATTGTCCGTTATCGGAAAAACCAGGATCATTGAGCGCACGGCGGAAATAATCGTATGCCCCTTCATGGAAATGCTTGTCGCTGAATTCCACCAGCAAAACCGGGATATGCTTGTTCCCCATTCCATTTCCATTTTCTCCCCACCAACCCTGATTTATACGGGATTCGGCCTTGCGGCGCGGCTTAATTCCGGAAGAGGGACGCCACCAGAGGTCCTCCCCCCTCTCATAAACGGTTTTTCCGTCTTCGGATGTATACCAATTATAATACTCGTCTCCATGAATCCTGAGCGTAATGGTGCTGCCGTCCGGCTGCGCCATTTTCACCGGGTATGGCGTTGCTGGCCCTGCGCTAGCCGCTATGGCAAGCGTTATGAAGCACAAAAAAAGAACTGCTTTTTTCATGCTCGCAATTTACAAATAATCAGATAAATAAAAAAGCGGCCGGCCCGGAAACAGGGCCAGCCGCATCATTCAAATGACATCAGAGATTAAATGCCGGGGTCTTCACCGCTCTTCACAACCTTTGCCACAGCGGCATCAGGGTTCAGAAGAAGGTCATAGGTGCCGTCCTCGGTGACCTTGATGTTGGGTCCTCCCTGGGTCACGGCAAACTCTTCACCAAATGCAGCGAAGTCGCCGCCGAAATTGGTTGCCCAAGGATCGGACTCTTTGTACATACGGAACTTGAACTCGTCGGTAGCCGTAAGTTCAACGCCCTTGGCCACATGCCATGTACCGTCCGTTACCATGGTGATATCCTTGTCCCAGTTGATTCCGGCCGAAGCGATGGAACCGGTTACGCCCCAGTCACTGTCGTCAAAGCCAGCATAAGGGTCGGCTGCACCGCCGGTTTGGGCAGGGATAACCTTTGCCACAGAACCGTCGGGGTTCAGGAGGAGGTCATAGGTACCGTCCGCGGTGACCTTGATGTTGGGTCCTCCCTGGGTTACGGCGAATTCGGCATCAAATGCAGCGAAGTCACCGCCGAAGTTCACGGCCCAAGGATCGGCCTCCTTGTACTTGCGGAACTTGAATTCATCGGTTGTGGTGAGGACAACTCCACGGGCTACATGCCATGTGCCGTCTGTTACCATGGTGATATCCTTGTCCCAGTTGATTCCGGCCGAAGCGATGGAACCGGTTACGCCCCAGTCACTGTCTTCCCAGCCTGCGTAAGGGTCGGCAGCACCGCCGGTCTTGGCAGGGATAACCTTTGCAACAGAGCCGTCGGGGTTCAGGAGGAGGTCATAGGTACCGTCCTCGGTGACCTTGATGTTGGGTCCTCCCTGGGTTACGGCGAATTCGGCATCAAAGGCAACGAAGTCACCGCCGAAGTTCACGGCCCAAGGATCGGCCTCCTTGTACTTGCGGAACTTGAATTCATCGGTGGTTGTGAGGACAACGCCACGGGCCACATGCCATGTGCCGTCGGTTACCATGGTGATATCCTTGTCCCAGCTGATTCCGGCAGAAGCGATGGAGCCGGTTACGCCCCAGTCACTCTCGGTCCAGCCTGCATAAGGATCTGCACCGGGCTTCTCCTCTTCCTTGATGGTCCAGGAGATGGACTTTGCCTCAGAGTCCACATAACCGTTGGTAACGCCCTTGGAGGGGTCCTGGATGGTTGCGCGGACAACAAGGGACAGCTCTGCAACATCGCCGTTTGCGAGGCCGCGGTTCTGAAGGGCGGCATTGAGGTTCTTGCCGGAGATTGTAAGGGCCGAACCATTATCCTTGGCCGCACTCAGGGTCACGTCACAGACAGTTTCGCCAAGTTTCACCAGACCAAGAGTATGGTAAACAGGCATCTTCTGGTTGAACGACATGTTGAAAACGGCCGGAGTATAGTTTACAGTAACGTCAGTACCGACGTTTACTTCTCCAATGACGGGAGCGGTAACTTCACTGGTTTTGAAGGTTACCTTCTCATCCTTGGCGCAGGATACTGCAAGGATTGCAAGCAGACCTGCGGAAATTATAGATACAACTTTTTTCATGTCTGCTATTTGTTATAACCTTCGTTCTGCTTCAGGTTAGGGTTAACCATAAGGTCAGAAGTGGGAATCGGGTACAGATTCTTGTAAGATTCAACGGCCTGACCGTCGTGGACACCGCCCTTCCACTGCCAGATGTATTTGTCGGTAGTGAATTGGTCGGCACGGACGAGGTCCTGACGGCGCCACAGCTCAAGATAGAGCTCACGGGCACGCTCGTCAAGGATTTCCTGCTTGGAGGGGTTTGCGATGGTAGCAAGTCCGGCACGGGTGCGTACCTGATTGAAGCCGGCATAACCGTCAACGGCGGCACCATTGGCTTCGCACTCGGCAGCCATCAGGAGGACATCGGCATAACGGAATACAGGGAAGTCGATGTCTACGAAACCTTCGGCCTTGCCGGAAGTTCCGTCTGCATTCTTGTTCCTGTATTTCTGGAAGGCGATGCCGTTGGTGAACTCACCGAAATCAGCCACGTCAGTGGTCTGGCCGTCGGTCCAGAACAGGGCGCGCTTGTCAGCTGCAGTAAACTTGCCATAGAATTCGGGGGTTGTACGGCAACCTGCCCAACCGGAGGAGATACCGAGGTCTGAGGCAATCATTGAACCGCCGGTGAAGGCGAATACAAGGTAGTTGGTCACGCCATAGGACTGGGTGTCGGTACCATCCTGTTCGATTGCGAAGATGATTTCATCCGTGCACTTGTCGTTGTCGGCAAGGAAGAGGTCCTGGTAGGCGCTGTATGTGGTGCCGCGGGGAGTGGTGTGAAGGCTATAGCCGTCGTCCATGAGGTCCTTGAGGACAGCAGCGCATTCGGCCCATTTTTCAGTGCCGATGTACACCTTTGCATTGAGGTAGAGCTTTGCAAGGATCATCTTGGCGGCACCCTTGTCAATATGGCCGTATTCTCCGGCACGCGCTGCAGGGAGTGCAGAATTGTCAATGATGTCCTTGAGTTCGGTCTCAAGCCAGTTGAAAAGGTCGGAGCGGGTGATACGGACGGGAGTCTGGCCCACCACCGAAGTCTCGTCGGCAAAAGGAACATTGCCGAAGTTGTCAATTGCGTGATAATAGCTCAGGGCGCGAAGAGCACGGGCTTCGGCAATCCACTCATCCTTCTTGGGAAGGTTTACGGAAGTGGCCTTTGCCTGGCGGATGAACTCGTTGCACTGGGCAATCTGGAAGAACATGCGGGAATAGATGGAGTAGATAAGACCGGTATTCTGGTCCCACTGCATCTTGCAGACATCCGGAACACCTTCGTCGTTCCAACCGCAGACGTAAACGTCCGTGGAGAGTTCGCAGAGGTGGAAAAGGCCACGGACATACTGGCTCATACCGCCGTCAAGACCGGAGATTGAAGGATCTCCGTTGGGGCCGTAATAACCGGATGTGCCATAACCTGTATAGATACCTGCGAGGAAAGCCTCAAATGCTTCCGGAGAATTCAGGGCTTTGTCGGCAGTGTTTTTGTTGGGGTCGATAGGGACCACGTTGAGGTCCTTGACGCAGGAAGCGAGTACCGACACCGCAGCGATAACGGAAAGGATATATTTAACTGTTTTCATTGCTGTATCCTCCTTTAGAAGTTAAATTTGAGACCAAGTACGAAAGTACGGGGACGGGGATAAACCGTGCCGTCGATACCACCGTAAACCTCGGGGTCAATACCGGAGTACCTGGTGATGGTGCAGATATTCTGGACAGTTCCGAATATGTTCAGGGATGCGGGACGGTCTCCTGCGATGGTGAACAGTTTAGGGAAGGTGTAACCGATTGTGAGGTTGTCCAGTTTGAGGAATGAACCGTCTTCGATATAGTAGTCGGAGATGTACATTGCGTCGTCAAAGTTGGAATAGACGGCGGATGCAACACGGTTGGAAACGAAGGAGTTCACCCAGAGGTCCTTGTACATTTCACTGTTGGAAGCCACATTGTTGTAGACGTAGTTGCCAAGTGAAGCGTGGCCGGAGAGGGCTGCATTCCAGTTCTTGTAAGTGAAGTTGGTATTGAAGCCGAAGGTAAAGTCGGCCCAAGGCTTGTGGAAGAAGTGACGGTCACTCTCATTGATGACGCCGTCATTGTTCTGGTCTACATACTGGCCGAAGACAGGACGTCCGTTCTGGTCGTAAACCTGCTGATACACATAGAATGAGCTCATGGGGTGACCTACGTCGTGCTTCTGTACCCAGTTGTCGGTACCGCCGGAGATTCCGCCGGTGCGCACGCCTTCCTTATTCTCGGAGGAAGCGTTGAGCTTGGTAATCTTGTTGTTGTTGTAAGCCACGTTGAAGCCTGCGGTCCAGCTCATGTCCTTCTTCTCGATGATGATACCGTTCAGTTCCAGTTCTGCACCGAAGTTGGTGAGGGAAGCGATGTTGGTATTGAGGTAGTTGGTAAGGTTGGAAAGGGCTGCCACCTGTACATAGGAAAGGAGGTCCTTGGTGTCGCGCTTGTACACATCCACGTTACCGGTGAAGCGGTCGTTCCAGAAGCCGAAGTCGAAGCCCACGTTGTAGGTTGTGGTGGTCTCCCACTTGAGGTCGGAGTTGTAACCGAGGGCGGTGATAGGAGTGATGGTGTTGCCGCCAAACTGGTACAGGGAACCAAGCTGGTTGGTGTAGAAGGTTGCGAAGGTGTCATAGTAGCCACCCACATCCTGCTGACCGGTCTGACCCCATGAAGCGCGGAGCTTCAAGGTGGAGAGGTTTTCGAGGTTCTTCATGAACTCTTCGTTCTTGATGTTCCAACCCAGAGCCACTGAAGGGAAGAGACCCCACTTGTGATTCTGGAAGCGGGAAGTACCATCCCTACGGATGGTGGCGGTGATGAGGTAACGGTCTCCGAAGCTGTAGTTTGCACGGCCGAAGAAGGAGATGAGGAAGTACTCGCCCTTGTAAATGGAGTCATTCAGGACATCACCGTTGCTGAGCTTCACGGTCTTGGAGTCGCTGTCGTTGTAGAAACGCTGCCAGGAGTAACCTGCCATCACATCTACGTTGTGAAGGTCTGCGAAGGTCTTGTTGTAGTCGGCATAAACTTCCAGGGTGGTGTTCAGACGGCCATAGTGGTAGTCTGTGTGGGAACCGCTACCGGACTGCTGGGTGTTGTGGAAGGAAGCCTCGGAGTTCTGGGCGACCTCGGTGATGCCGGAGCTCTTTGCCCAGTCCATACCAAGGTTCAGGTTTACGCGGAGGTCCTCAAAGCCGTGGATCTTGTAGTCGAACTGTGCGTTGCCGATGAAACGGTTGGCGGTAGCATAGTCCTCCTGCTGCTCAAGCTGGGCAATGGGGTTGGTGGTTGCCATTGTGTTGACATCTCCGTTGGTCATTCTCCAGATCCTGTAACCGCCAAGGCCACCTTCTGCATCTGTTGCATAGATAGGCTGGGTGGGGTCGTAACGGAGGGCAGAGCCGATAGCTCCCTGGTTTGCATACCAGTTCTTTGCATAGGTATACTTACCGTTGAGGTTGACATTCAGGTGCTTGTCAAGGAAGGAAGGAGAAAGGTTGATGGCGGCGGTAGCGCGGTTCATCTTTGAGCCCTTGAGGGTACCGTTCTGGGTGGTGAAGCCACCGGAAACACGGTAAGGAAGGCTGAAAGCCTTGCCTGCATTGACATTGCCGTTTACGCTCACGTTTGCATCCACGGTGGGAGCGGCGTGATAAATCTGCCTCTGCCAGTCTGTATTCTCCTTGCCAAGTGCATCCTGGGCGGCGGCTGCAATCTTGCCGTCTGCAACACGCTGGGCGATGAGGTCACGCATCTGGTCGCCGGTGAGGACATCGTAGTACTTAGCGATGGTGTTCACGGAGGTGGTGAGGTCTACTGCCACGTGAGGGATAGCGCTGGTAGCGCCGCGGGAACCCTTCTTGGTGGTGATTACGATAACGCCGTTGGAAGCACGGGAACCGTAGATGGCGGTTGCCGAAGCGTCCTTGAGCACGGTGAAGCTCTCGATGTCCTCAGGGTTGATGGAGGACAGAGGGTCGCTCATGCCGGAAATGCCGTCGTTGGAAACGGGCAGGCCGTCGATGATGTACAGAGGGTCATTGGATGCGTTCAGGGATGCACCGCCACGGATACGGACGGTTGCTCCCGAACCGGGCATACCGGAACCGGTGGTAACAACCACACCGGCGCTCTTGCCGCGGAGGAGGTCTGCGGGAGTTGTGATGACACCCTTGTTGATTTCATCGGCCTTGACCGTAGAGATGGAACCGGTGAGGTCGCTCTTCTTTACGGTACCGTAACCGATCACAACAACCTCGTCAAGGAAAGTGGAGTCTTCGCCGAGTGTGACCACGGCGGGAACCTGGGAGGCCTTGAAGGTCTGGGTTGCATAGCCGATGCAGGAAACTTCCACTGTTGCATCGGGGCTGGAAACGGTGAGGACGAAGTCGCCGTCAAGTCCTGTGGAGACACCGTTGGTGGTGCCAACTTCCAGGACCGTGGCTCCGATAACGGGACCCATGGCGTCTTCTACCACACCTTTAACCTGGTACTTGCCCTGGGCAAATACGGTAGCGCAGGCTGTCAGAAGCACTGCGAGTGCGGTTAAAAACCTTTTCATTAGTGTGTTTATTGGTTAAATTATTTGGTTTTGATGAAATATACGGAGGCGGCTCCAAGCACCAGGAACACCCCGGCTGCAAGGAGCATGGCGGGCTGGCTGCCAAGGAGCGAAATCACCGCACCGCCGGTTGCGGCCGCCACAATCTGGGGCAGGCAGATGGTGCAGTTGAAAAGCCCCAGGTAGCTTCCCATGTAGGGGCTTCCCTCAAGGGCGTTGGTAAGGAGCGTGAAAGGCAGTGCAAGCATTGCGGCCCATGCAAAGCCAATGAGGAAATAGCTGCCGAAGAGCGCCCACTGGTTGTGGATGAAGAAAACGGAGGCGAATCCGACGGCACCTATAAGGAGGCTCACCACATAGGAGAGCTTGATGCTCTTGAAGCGGGGCAGGATGGCGGCCCACACAAGCGAACCCACGGCCTGCACGGCGAACACCACGCCCACCCAGTTGCCGGCGGCCTGGAAGCCTTCGGTGGCGGCTGCTCCGGCCGAAGCCATGTCCACGCCCCAGCAGTTGGCGGCGATTGCGCCGTTGCTGTAGGTCCACATATAGAGGAAGGCGCTCCAGCAGAAGAACTGCACAAGGCCCACGGTCCAGAAGGTCTTGGGAGCCTTGAAAAGGAGCTTCACAAGGCCCTCGGAGGGCTCATCGGCCTTCTTTGAGAGGTCAATTCCGTGGAATTCGGCATACTCTTTAGGAGGCATTTCCTTTACCCTTGCGAAGGTGTAGACAACGCAGAGGATGAGGATGGCGGCGCCAACGTAGAAGCTCCACACAACAGACTGAGGGATAACGCCTTCAGGGGCGGTGTTGGCAAGGCCGATCCAAGTGAAGAAGATGGGGAAAAGGTAGCCCACAAGGGAACCGGCGTTGCAAAGGAAGCTCTGGATGGAGTAGGCGTGAGTCTTCTGTTCCTCGTTCACCATGTCCCCTACCATCATCTTGAAAGGCTGCATGGCCATATTGATGGAGGTGTCAAGGAAAATGAGGGAGAAAAGGCCGAACCACATGGCCATGTTGAGGCCCAGGAAAAGCCTTGCCGGGAAGTTGAAGCTGCCGGCGTTGGGCAGAAGCAGCATTACGGCAACGGCGATGAGGGCGCCCACGATGAGGTAGGGTTTGCGGCGGCCCATGCGGTTCCAGGTGCGGTCACTGTATTTTCCCACAAGGGGCTGGACTATCATTCCCATAAGCGGGGGAAGGATCCAGAAAAAGCTCAGCTGATGGGGATCTGCGCCAAGGGTGGCGAAAATTCGGCTTATATTTGCGCTCTGGAGGGCATATGCAATCTGCACGCCGAAAAAGCCAAAGCTAAGGTCCACCAGCTGGCGGAAAGTCAAATTACGTTTCTGAGACATCTCTGTTACTAATTTTAGCCAATTGTGGCATCCGCAAAATTAATATTATTAATTTGCACGGAGGAAATCGGCCCATTGCTCTTTTCCCGAATGGGGCAGATTTTGCGACGAACGGATTTTTAGTTAACTTAGTGGCATGAAAAAGATATCCACGCCCTGGGTCATTCACATTTTTGCGGCGCTCCACGCGCTTGGAACCATAGCCTGCACATTGCTGGGGTTCAGGGATTCCCTTATCCTCACGGCGCTCACAATGGCAATGTCTCTTATCATCTGCTACAAGGAGAACCTTACGGTGGAAATCACCATTGCGTCCGTGGTGCTCAGTAACGCCCTGGGGTTCCTTCTTGGTAACGTTGCGGCGCTGTTCGTGTTCGACAGCCTGCCTCCAGTATGGCAGCATTCCGTGTCCACCGCCATAGTCACGGAACTCCTGGGATGGGGGCTATTCGGCTTTGCAAACATCTTCCCCAAGGCAAGGTCGGCGGCCTATGAAAGGGAGATGTCGTGGGAAAACCACCGTACCCTGCTCATTACCACCATGGTCATTATTTTCGGCCTCAGGTTCTTTCTGGCCGATACCTATAAGGGCAACATCTTCAAGGATTCCTTCATTGTGGCCATAGTGATAGTGGTCACACTACTGGCATTCATCTATATGGTAACCATAGCCATCCGGATGCAACGGGAGGTTTCCAGCCAAAGGACAAGGCGCCATGCCGCGGAATTCCGCTACATGGCCCTCAAGCACCAGGTGAACCCACATTTCCTGTTCAACTGCCTCAATGCGCTTGACTCAATTGTGGAGGAAGGAAGCCGCGAAGAAGCCAGCGCGTTCATCCATAAACTGGCGTCAATATACCGCTACCTTCTCACCAAAGAGGGGGAAAGCCTTGTTCCCGTGGCCGATGAACTCCATTTTGCGCACAACTACCGTGAGCTCATGGAAATCCGGTTCCCTGAGGGCGTGGTATTCGAGGACAACGGAATTCCCGCCAATCCTCCGGAAGGATATGTGGTCCCGTGCACAATCCAGCTCCTTATGGAAAACGCGCTCAAGCACAACGCATTTTCCCTGGAGAAGCCGCTCAAACTGGAACTTCGCTATGAAAACGGCTGCCTGAGCGTCACCAACAACCTCAATCCAAAAACGTTCACACAGGCGTCTACGGGTATCGGCCTTCAGTATATACGCAACCAATACCGGGACCTTGCCGGTGCGGAAATCAAGGTGGAAAAAACCGAGGACCAGTTCAAAGTGACGCTGCCTATTTTGCCGAATCCAAATGTTTTGCTAAATTTGCATAACCACATTTAGTAACATGAGAATAGCCTATGAAAGCCCTCATACTGGAAGATGAATTGCGTGCCCGCGAGCACATGAAAAAACTCATTGAAGAGCATTTTCCCTCGCTGGAAGTTGTGGGGAGCGCCGGTTCTGTCACGGAAGCCGTCCAGTGGCTCATGTCCAACCCGGACCCTGATGTCATTTTCATGGACGTGGAACTCTCCGACGGCCTCAGTTTTGACATCTTCACAAAAGTGGAAATCAATTCGCCGGTCATTGTTACCACCGCCTATGACCAATATGCCGTGCAGGCCTTCGAAGTCAACGCCGTAGACTACCTCCTAAAGCCCATAGAGCTCAAGGACATGCAGCGCGCCGTTGCCAGAATAGCCTCCGGAGAAGCCAAGGTCCCGTCCGGAGAAGCCGTGCGCAACCTCCTGGACCAGGCCCGCAAGGAGAAGTTTCTCATTAAGCTCAACGACCGCATAGTGCCCGTGCGCGTGTCTGATATCGCCTACTTCTACTCAGAGGACAAAAACACCTACATGGTCACGGAGGCCGGCACCACCTACGTCCTTGACGACAGCCTGGACGCCCTTGTGGAAACCCTTGACCCTGAATCATTTTTCCGCATTTCACGCAGCTGCATCATAGCCGAGAAATCCATCGACAGCGTTTCCAAACTCATGGGCGGCCGCCTTCGCATAAGTCCCAAGCCCGGCATCGTTTCGGCCACGGACTTCACCGTCTCCCGCGCCCGCGTAGACGGCTTCATGAAGTGGCTGGAGCGCTAGCGCCCCGCCTGCCGGTTCCTTGCCAATTGATTCCTCTCCGCCGGTTCCCCGACGCTGTTTCGTCATGTTCGGCCAGCGCCATACCTGGCCCTGATCAGGCATATACCTCTCCGCGCACGTTTGAGCCCCATTTCCGTGCTCGGGCACCGCGTTTCACCCCCTCCGCGCACGTTTGAACCCACTTTCCGTGCTTGGGCATCGCGTTTTACCACCTCCGCGCACGTTTGACCCCCCTTTCCGTGCTCGGAGCCCGCGTTTTACCACCTCCGCGCACGTTTGAGCCCCATTTCCGTGCTCGGGCACCTCGTTTCACCCCCTCCGCGCACGTATGAGCCACATTCCTGTGCTCGGAGCGGTATTATTTCGGGGCGGAGAGGGGAAATAGCGTGTTGACATCGGCCAAAGGGAGTTTGGCAAGGCGCGCAATCTGCTTGTTGGATGAGTAGTAAGTCTTTTTCAGCATAAGTGCAAGTTGCTTTTTGGCGGAGGTGTCAAGGGCCGAAGGGGAATCGGCCCTGAATTTTTCACTGCATAGCTTGTAGACGTGCGGAATCAATTCGTCGTCGCAGAGCACGGGGATTTCACCGCAGTTCAAGGCCGCTTCTATTTGGCCCTCGACATTTCTAAGGACGCAGAAGATAAACTGCCGGGCATTGTCAAAAAAGGATTCGGCATATTTGTAATCCACGAAGCTCCAGGATTGTGCCGCGCCGTCTTTGAAATGTATCGAGGAATCTATATCGGGAAGATTCCGCATAATGGTTATTCGGCGTAATTCCCTGACAGACAGCGTATTTGCAGAAGCGCCTCCGCATTCTAAGAAGGAATTGAAATACAGGTTGCCGCTGGTCCAGGGGTATGCGAAAACATTGACATCGGGGTTAACTACAAATGGATTCCGGAGTACGTACGCAATTTCGTTTCTCAGTTGCCGAAGGGAGGTGATGGTTTTGAGGCCTGGTTCGGCAAGGCCCATTATGGTGCCGGACCTTCCGTGGCGGCTTAGGTATTTGCCGAACATCCCCCGGAAGTTGTCGTAGAAAGCCAGGGCCTGTGCCGCCATCCCTTCAACGATGAAGTGAAAATGATTGTCCATGACCGCATAAGCCAGGAGTTTGCACCCGGAAACCTTTATCGCTATTGCAATGTAATTGACCGCCACGATACGGTCTTCGTCGCTATGGAAAAGGACCTCGCATTCCAGGCCTTTGGTATAAAGGTGGTGAATCGGTCCGGCCTGTCGAAATGCTGCTTCGGCCAGGGATTCTTTATAGAAAGCCATGGCTAATTTACTCAGATAGAGTTGGTTATGGATAGTATATCCTGCCCGTACAGGCCGAATTTCCCGTGGCCGAATCCCGGAATGGCGAGAAGTGCTTCCTCGGTTTTTGGTGCGGCGTCGGCAATTTTGAGAAGAACACTCTGCTGAAGGACGACGAAGACCGAATACCCAAGTTCGGACGCCTTTTGCCTGCGCCATTGGGACAACGCCGCCTCAAGTTCCGGATGTAGATGTTCGCAGTCATACCTTGCCTCCCTTCTTGCCGCGTCCAGGAGCTGGATGGCGTACAAGATATCCGGACTTGAATCTCTTAACTTATTGGCCAACCCTTTGAACAGCGGTGTGTTTCTGTCAATAATTGCCCTGCCGCGCCCCGACGCCTCTTCAAACTCAAAGTCTGTAAACACTTCAATTTCACCGTCTTCGGTGATTAGTGCACATAATAGTTCTTTCATAATACTGTATTTTAAAGGTTTCTGAAGGTAAACCCGTTTTACCTTCTCTGTGGCAAATGAAAGAAAACTTATCCGTGTCACCAAATAGGAAACGTTTAATTGCAAAAACGGCCTTTCACGGTGCTGTGGTGCCGTTATTTTGAGGGTGTGAAACGGATAATTACGTCATTTCAAAATGCAAACCGGCGGTAATCGGCCCTACAGGCCCCTCTACGGCAGATTATCCGTTTCACGAAAATCCACCTGCAATGCACATTCTTTCAGCGCGGAACGCGGTGCCCGAGCACGAAAAGTGGGTTCAAACGTGCGCGGAGAGTGTGAAACGCGGTGCCCGAGCACGGAAAGGGGGCCAAAACGTGCGCGGAGAGGGTGCGGAGGTGGCGCGAGGGAGGCTAGAACAGGTACACGCAGAAGCCGATGCCCATGAGGAGACTCAGGAGGAAGGTGGACATGACAAGGAGCGGGAGCATGGGGTCCAGGGCACGGCCGGTGCGGGACCAGACGCCGCGAAGGTGAAGGACATACAGCGGCAGGGTAAGCGCCCACATCCAGTGCCACAAAGAGGGCCAGCAAAGGAGGCAGTAACCGGCCATGAATGCCCATCCAAGGCAGATGAGAACGGTCTGGTAAATCTTGGCGTTACGCTCCCCAAGCTTGATGGCCACGGTGGTGCGGGTGGCGCGGTCGGTTTCCATATCCCGGATGTTGTTCACGTTGAGAACGCCAACGCTGAAGCAGCCTATGCCGGCGGCAGGGAGCAGCAGTTTCCAGTGGAGCCCCACCCCTTGAGTGCATACAAAATAAGCCCCCAGAACAGCCACAAGGCCGAAAAACAGGAAAACGTAAATATCGCCCTTAGCCCTGTAACCGTAAGGATTATGCCCCAGGGTGTATTTCATGGCACCGGCAATTGCCGCGGCGCCAAGCATCAGCACAAGGATGGGAGTGAGGTCCCAAAGCGTGCCGAAAGCCCTCCAGGTCATGGCCGTCCCAAAAACAACGCAAAGGCCCACGAACACGCCAATGAGCACCTTCATCTGCCCTATGGTGAGTTCCCCGCTATTGAGGCCGTACCCCGGCCCCTGGCGGTCTGCGGTGTCCGTGCCCCGAAGGACATCACCAAGCTCGTTGGAAAGATTGGAGAGAATCTGCAGGCAAACGGTTGTGATAACAATCAGAACCGCCACCCACACGTCCACCTTCCAGTTGGACACGGCCAGAAGGATTCCAAGGAGCACCCCGGCCATAGAAAGCGGCAGGGTGCGAAGACGCATTGACTTTATGGATGCTTTAATGTTCATTGCCCTAATCCAGTTTAAGCACGGCCATGAACGCGCTCTGGGGCACCTGGACGGTGCCTATCTGGCGCATGCGCTTTTTGCCTTCCTTCTGCTTTTCAAGGAGTTTGCGCTTACGGGTGACGTCACCGCCGTAGCACTTGGCCGTAACGTCCTTACGCACCTGGCGCACCGTTTCACGTGCGATGATCTTGGCTCCGATTGCCGCCTGCACCGCAATGTCAAACTGCTGCCTTGGGATAAGGTCCTTGAGCTTGAGACAAATCTTTCGGCCGAAATCGTAAGCATGGTCCTCGTGGATGAGCGTACTCAACGCATCCGCAGGGTCTCCGTTAAGGAGGATATCCAGTTTCACAAGGCGTGCCGGGCGGAAATCCGTAACGTGGTAGTCAAATGAGGCATACCCCTTGGAGATGGACTTCAGTTTGTCATAGAAGTCAAACACAACCTCGGAAAGCGGGAGGTCGTAGTTAAGCTCCACCCTGTCCGTGGTAATGTAATGCTGGCCGATAAGAGTTCCCCTCTTATCCATGCAAAGCTTCATGATGGGGCCGTAGAAATCGGCCTTAGTGATGATTTGGGCACGGATATAAGGCTCCTCAATGTGGTCTATCACGGACGGCGCCGGAAGCCCGGAAGGATTGTGGACGTCCACTACCTCCCCCTTTGTGGTGTACACCTTGTACGACACGTTGGGGACGGTTGTGATGACATCCATGTTGAATTCCCTGAACAGGCGCTCCTGCACAATCTCAAGGTGCAGAAGCCCAAGGAACCCGCAGCGGAAGCCGAAGCCAAGGGCCAGCGAACTCTCCGGCTCATAAGTAAACGAGGCGTCGTTGAGCTGGAACTTCTCCAGCGTGGCGCGCAGTTCCTCGAACTTGGAAGCGTCCACTGGATACAGGCCCGCAAACACCATGGGCTTCACCTCCTCAAACCCTGCAATAGCCTCAGAACAAGGCGTTTCCACATGCGTAATGGTGTCTCCCACCTTCACCTCAACGGCAGCCTTGATGCCGGTGATAATATATCCCACATCCCCGGCACAGACCTCCCCGGTAGGGTTCAGACGAAGCTTGAGATTTCCAACTTCTTCGGCCTCATACTCGTTGCCGGTAGAGAAGAACTTCACTTTGTCTCCGGTGCGGATGGTGCCGTTGACCACCTTGAAATAAGCGATGATGCCGCGGAACTGATTGAAGACGGAGTCGAAGATAAGGGCCTGCAGCGGGGCCGAAGGGTCTCCTTTTGGCGCCGGAATCTTGTCTACAATGGCATCCAGCACCGCCTGTACGCCTTCTCCCGTGCGGGCCGAAACTCTTAACACATCCGAAGGGTCACACCCTAAAAGGTCGCAGATCTGGTCTTCAACAACCTCCGGCTGGGCGCTGTCCATGTCTATCTTGTTGAGCACCGGAATTATCTCCAGCGAATGGTCTATGGCCTGATAAAGGTTGGAGATGGTCTGGGCCTGAATGCCCTGTGAGGCATCTACAACAAGCAGTGCGCCCTCGCAGGAAGCGATTGAGCGCGACACCTCATAAGAGAAGTCCACGTGGCCGGGAGTATCGATGAGATTGAGACGGTAAGTCTCCCCTCCCCTCACGTAATCCATCTGGATTGCGTGGCTCTTGATGGTGATGCCCTTCTCCCTTTCAAGGTCCATGTCGTCAAGCACCTGGTTCTCCATCTCCCGGGCGCTCAGCGTTTGCGTAAGCTCCAGAAGGCGGTCGGCCAGGGTGGACTTGCCGTGGTCTATGTGGGCTATTATGCAGAAGTTGCGGATGTTCTTCATAAGGCGCAGCTTTTTTTGAGCCCCAAAATTACGCATTTTAGGCCGATTTTGCAAAAAAAGGGCGGCCCCGTAGAAGGAGCCGCCGATTTAAAATGCAATAAGACTACATGCCAATCCGGAATACCCAGGAGACATTGCTCATGGTAACGGTGTCACCGCCGGTGCAGCGTCCAAGGTCAAGGATGCAAACCATGTCATCATCGAAACCGGAAGGAATCCTGAGGTCTCGAGCTATAAACTGGCTGCCGAAACCAACGTTGGAATTGTAGAGGATTTCCTTGTCGGCATTAGTGTCATCCCCAATCTGGCTAAGCTTTATAGTGGCTACACTGCTGGCGCCGCTTTCTGATGTGAGAAGGCATGAGAACGAGCACTCTGTACCGGCATCGGGCGCGCCTATTCCCTTCAGAACAATGTAGTTCTGGCCCATCCACTCGCTGCCGCCAAGTCCCTGGGGAAGGGTAAACGTGAAGTTTCCGTCCTGCATGCTTATTCCAGCCTCCAGGCCGCCGCTCCAGTCGGAACCGCCGTACCAGGTATGGTCAATGACCAAGAGTTCCGGAATCCAAGCATTCACATAGAACTCGGAATTATCCTGAATACCGAACACTTTGCATTGGTATGCCACGGTCTCCGGGGTTGTTCCCTTGTAGTTTACAAGCGGCGATCTCAGAATCACCTTGTCACCAACCTTGATGTTGCGGCTTCCATATTCATCGTCGGAAACATCCCACTTTCGTCCGCCGAAGTACATGGTACGATACACCATAAGTTCATTGGACTCGGATCCGTCGTCGGAAATCCAGAAGGTGGCATTACCGTAGGTAGAGCCGAATTCCTCCTTGATTCTTGACACTATACCTGAAACGTACACCGCAGCATCCGTGGGGACATCGGCGCCAAGGGCATTCACAACCTCAATGGCCTGCGTCACGGAATAGGGATCATTGAAAGAACCGTCTCCGTAACTGGGCTGAGGCGGCTGCTGGCCTGTACCGGGCTTCTGATCAATATAGAGATAGGTTTTATTATTCCCGTCAGAGAGAACTATCTGTCCATAACGCCACTGATCGGTATTAGGGTTGGCCGCATAGTAGAACTGGACATCAGACCACGTTATGTCTCCATACGAAGCAAAAGGCTCATTACCCGCCAGTGAAATCCACTCCGGGGCCGATTCCACCTTGAGGTTTCCGCCACTGTACCTTACCGGAATATAGACGCTGCCCTCTTCTCCAGGGATCTGGAAATAGTCACTGAAAAGCGCCGGAGAAGCGTATTCCACTTGAAGCAGTTTCACATCCACAAGTTCCGGAGTCTCCTTATACAAAGTCTTGGGCCCCACAACGGTCACAATGTCGCCAAGGGCCAGGCCGAATGACTCCGTATACCAGCCACCGGCATCACGGGGATACAGGCCGTCAGAATTCCTTGTGCCGTAGATATAGAGTTCACCGGTTTCGTCATAGATGTAGAAATTGCCATAATTGGCATTGGCGATTCGGCTTATACGTCCTGTGACGGTGTACTCTTCGCCCTCAGGGCCGTTAATGACATCGGAAACGGTGGATACTCCGCTGTTGTAGCCGGGGAACGCAATGTCGTTGTTGTCGGTCCACTCGGTAACTTCGGCGGTGAAATCAGTGAGAACGGATTCCCCGTCCAGGACGGCCTGTACGCTGTAACGCGTGCTGGGGCCGAACCAGATGTCGGATCCGGGCCACCCGGTGTACTGCCTGCCGTCCGTGGTGGTTACAATGAGATTGGGACTTACTGTCTGGGGAGGGATGATGACAGCCCATGCCGTAGCACCCTCTGCGGTTGTAACCTCCCCGGCCTTGATGGTGCCGGGCTTGTCTATGACGTTGCCGTAAAATCCGGGGCCGCTGGCGAGGTCGCACTCATAGCGGCCGAATACGTTACTGAGGTATACATCGGCAATCTCCGCACCTTCAATTCCGTTATCAAGATAGATTACAATCTTGGAGAGCGCATGGTAGAACTCCAGCGACACAAGGCCGTCGGGGGATGTCTGTGTACTGCGGGCCGCCATGAGGTCCGATGCCGTATAAAGCTCGTGGGTACTCTGGTCTGCGTTTACGCAGAAGCGGGCCCATGTGCCGGTAACATCGGCGCTATAGGGATAGTACGCCGTAAAGAAGGTGGTGCGCTCCTGTCCGGGCATCCAGAAAAGCTTCTGCTGCGGGACAAGGTTGGCCCCGTCCCAGTCCATCCGCACGTTCCGGGCGTTCACCGGAGCATCGGCAAACAGGCCCACGGCGTCTCCCACTTCAAAGGCGGTGTCCGTGGCCTTCACCTGGAAGGTGCCCACGGATGCCCTGAAGCGGAGTTCCACGGGGCCGTCAGCGGTGCTGTCCTCCCGAATGGCAGTACATCCGGAGATGACAGCCATCGCAAGAACTGACAATATGCTGAATAATCTGTTTTTCATATCAAATCAAATTACTGGGGACGATATCCGTTGAGCTCATATAGCCAAGCCTTCTTGGAAGAAGTCTCCGGCGTGGTGCCCTGATAATTGACAACGGTGCCATATAACACAACACTGTCTCCAACATTTACCTGAAGGTCTCCTTCCTGCCATGCCGCTCCGTCAAAATAATAAACGGAATACGCCTGGAACTGCGGTGCCGCCAAAGAACCGTCGTCGGAAATGAAGAATGTAGCGGTTCCGTAATTGGCACTGAACGTGTATTTTACAGAACTTATAATACCTTTCATATAAACGTTCTCCAGTTTTCCGCTGGCATCCAGCGCTGCTGCCGCCTGATAAACACCGGTGGCGTTGTAAGGATTGTCAAGGCTGCCGTCTCCTTCGGCCACATATTCCGTACTATCCACCTCCCCAAGATCTTCAAAGGTCATGGGGATAAGATATACAAGGCTGGAGCTCTCCCTGCGGCCGTTGTAGAAGCCATACACTTTGAGCTTGTGATTTGCCAGCGAGGCAAAGTCAAAGTAGGGTGCAGGATAGTACAGGCTCACATTGTAAACATGGTCCTCTACAACAAGGTCATAGCCATTGGAGGACATGACTCCTTCCACTGAGATGGGCATTGCAATTGACGCAAATTCGTTGTCCAGGTCATTTGTCACATCCCAGCACATTCCCACAATATCCATCATCTCATTTGCCGCACTGCCGACTACTTCATAGGTGGGAGTGGTAATCTCAGGAACATTGTTATAGATTGTTTTCTTGCCCTTCACCTTTACGATGTCTCCGAGTTCGGGGATAAACGAATTGGAGCCGGTGTACACAAAGATGGAGTACTTGCCGTCAAAGAGCACAAAGCCGCGTGAGGACTGGGCGTACACCACCTGTGTCACCTCAACCTCGGTGTCGTTTTCGGCATCCACAATGGGCTGGATCTGGTCAAGTTCAACAGGACCGGACTCTCCGGGGACAAGGGTTATGGCCTGGATCTCTACATTTCCATCACCCATGATGACCATGGCTCCGCCCCAATCCTGAGGATTTACGAATAACGTAAGTTCATCTTCTTTTACAATATATGACACATACCCTGAAGTTTCAGGATAATCATAAGAATAGAATGTTCCGGCCTCGAGATTTTCCCAATGAGGAGCGTAAATCTGGAAAACCCAATAATCCGCGTTAATATTTGAGGCATCGTAGTAAATGCGAATCTCGTCTCCCGCTTTCAGGCCATTGTCAACCCAGGCATATTCAGAGCCCAGCATATGGTTATAATCCTCAGACTGCCAGCCCGACATATACGCCGAGCCTTCCCAGATAACAATGCCATCATAAGTACGGAGTTCTCCAGCATAATAGACTGTGGCGGTCTGGTCTCCCGTGTTTAGGTAAACCTCATAGTAACCGTCCTCGGGGAGCATCAGGTTGGGGCCGCCTTCGGCAAGGGCGACTGCCTCTCCAATACTGAGCATTGTCTGCCAGCCGTCGGTGTTGGACTCAACTCCACCGAAGTTTACATCCCAGGCATGGTTCATGCGGAACTTGAATTCCTGACCCGAACGGTAAGCAAGCTTGAAATACCATAAACCGTCTCCATAATTCCGCATCTGGAAATCAGTGTCCCACATAGTGTCGTAAATAGTTCCTATGAGAGACCATTCTCCGTCATAGGGCGAAGGGACGTTCTGGCTGAACCAGAACCAGCCACCGTCCCACCAGTCCGTAATGTTGGAGGTGAAATCGGTGGAAACGGAGGTTTCGTCAATGATTACGGTGGCGTTGTAGCAGCGTGAAGGAGAGAAGTAAACTTCAAAATCGGCATTGTAGACATACTCCTTGCCGCTTTCCATGGTTATCAGAATAGCCGGCTTCACATACTGGAAAGGAGCAATGATGGCCTGCCAGGCGGTTTCACCTGTTTCAAGGACAATCTTTCCGGCCTTGACTGATCCGGGATCGCCTGTCGAGTGAATTTCACCGTCCAGTCCGAAGTCGCCGTTTGCGCTGACATACACGTTACCGACAGTTATGGCGGCAACGTTTTCATCCGTGAGCCGGTTCTCCACATGGAAGACCAGCTTGGTCATACGGTGAATGAAGTTAAGGTTCACGGTACCTTCGGCGGGAGATGCCAAAGTGCTGGCAATCATAAGGTCGGAAGCCGTATAACCCTCATGGGTGGTCTGGTCTTCCTGCACTGTAAACCCTTCCACATAAATGTCGTTCTGGACAGCGCTGTAAGGGTAGTATGCATAGAAGGCCGAAGCCTGGTCTACAAACTGGTTAGAGCCCCAGTAAACGGGGGTTTCTGAAACAAGCGAACCGTTACTCCATGTCATGGGGAGGTTCTGGACACCTACGGGATATTCGGCAAAAAGGCCGATGACGTCTCCTTCCTCAAAGGCCGTATCCGTGGCTTTTACCTGATACGTGCCGATGGATGCCGTGAACTTGATGGCATCCTTTGATGCATTGCCGCCCTCCTCCTTAAGGGAAGAACATCCGGCAAGGACGGTTCCTGCAAGAGCCGCAAGTGCAAAAAGCTTTGTTATAGTGTTTTTCATATTCTTCTGTTACTTAAGGGGTTCTGCAGTAATTACAAGTTCCTGGGCTCTCTCAACCACCTTGGCGGTTGTGCCAAGCATGTGACGGGTGAAAGGACGCAGCTCTGTCTGGAGGGCTACGCCGGACAC
>DGXO01000069.1:0-10292 GCA_002395605.1 Bacteroidales bacterium UBA4230 | reverse complement strand
CATTTCGAGGTAGATTTCACCCAGGGCTGTATTATAAGGGTAATAATATGAAGTTCCCTCAATCTGGGCATAAGGCGCAAAGTTGTACACGCCTTCCTGCAAAATCCTGTTGTCAGGGTAGAACTGGCTTGAGGAAGGATTGTAGCATAAGTACTTTACTGGCCCCAGATTAGGTTCATAATAACCATTATAATAAGGTGCATACACCAGCTGGTCTCCGTCCATGTAGAAGTCTATGTACTTTGAATAAAAACCGGCATCGGCATTTGATGCCCAGAAATCCTTGTAAGGATCCACAACGCGGTAACGTACAGGAGTGGTTTCCGCCTTCAGGATTTCAACACCGGCATGGTTACCTTGTTCTCCTAAACCGTGGAAATTGTCGTGATAATTGCCTTTGCCGATAGAGGTAAATTCAGGAGTGGCTCCGGTGGTGACTGTTGCCTGAGCCCATGTGGACATTCCAAACTTATTGGAACCGGCAAGCAGCACGCGGTAAGTGGTTTCAGGTTCAAGACCGTCCACATAGTAATCAACGCCGTTTTGGGAATGGACGTAGTAGCCGGACTTTGACTCACCGTTGCTCAGGACATAGTCGTAAATCTTGTCGTCGGCCATTCCCCATGAGGTCCAGGTGTCTTCAGGGACTGCCATCAAGTAAATTTTGTCGGGATCCTTGAAATCTACGTGAGCCTTTGCCATTATGTCAGAAAGTGGTTGCAGAGGGGTGGCGGTGATGGTTGCGGAAGCCTCAGGAGCTTCATCTCCTTCATAGAGGATCCAGTACTGGCCGAAGGTTCCGTATGTCTGGCCATCCTTGTCTTCTCCGCAGAGTACCAGAGTATAGGTGCCGGAAGCGGGGACGGTAAACTCAATAATATTGTCATATCCGGGGTCAATCTCAACCGGTGTACCATCAGGGACAACCTGGGTGTAATAGTAACCATCCTGATTGTTGCCATAGATTTCTTCCCTGGAGAGGGTGCCGGAGTAGAGGCCGTAGCGGAGCTTGACTATGTCCATGCCCACGTTGATTCTTGCCGAGAAATGACGGCTGCCGTCGGACTCGTCTATCCAGGAGCTTTCAAAAACATTGCTGATGGAGGTGTACTTCCTGATTCTGGTACCGCCGGGAAGGGTAAGGCTCATGAAGCCTTCGTGGTTGCTGAGAACAGTTCCGAAATCCCACAGGTAAGTGGCCGTTTGGCCCGGGAACTCTATGAACCCGTACTGAGGATAATAATATCCGTAATAACCTTGATTCCGTCCGTTCTCTTCCACAAGCGAAAGACCGGAGAACTTGCCGTACCTTGAATAAGACAGGCCAAGGTAGCTTTCCTTGAAGTAGGCGTTGCCGTCTTCCCTTACGACAAGATCCAGATAAGCGCCTTCCTCATAGGTAAACAAATCCCGAAGGCTCCAGTTCTTGTAAGGATCCATTATGCGGTACACGTTGGGCGTGTGCTCTTCAGTATATACGTCCACCTCAAACTCCTCATAAGGAAGGTTGAAGAGAGACGTCACAAAGCCATCTATAAACTTGCCGGTTCCAAGCAGTTCCCACTTGGGCTCAAGGTATTTTACATACAGCTTTTTAGCCGAAGCATCCAGGGTGAAGTCAAACAATCCGGAAGGGCTGTAAAGATTAATCCATCCATTAGGGGCCAGGAGTATCTCCTGAGGCTCCTTGTCCTGAGGATCCAGATAATACTCCATGTTTGGAATTGAGTTTCCCCATACCTGGTCTCCGCCGTCACGGACTATCTGGCAGGAAATCCAGGTGCTGTTTCCCATGACGGCAGCGTGCCAAAGGCCGTCTTCCTGCATGGACATGGGGGTCAAAGAGTCACCTACGCTCACAGCCCAGGCATGCGGCTGCACGCCGGGATCGTTAATCTTATCGTTATAAATCCATTCCTCAAGCCAGTCCGTGATACCGGCCGAAAATTCCATTGAGAACGATGTCTGGTCCAGGTACACGCTTACATTGTAGCTGTATCCTTCATCAAGGACGGCGCCCTGGGCGGGAATGTCATAGCTGGTGCCGTCGGCAAGTGTAACGGTAATGACAAGTGCCTGAGGTTCCTGTGGAGGAAGTATTACAGCCCATGCGGCAGTGCCGTCGGCACCGGAAACCGGGGCTGCCTTCACCGTAGCGGGCTGGCCCTTTGCGGCAACGCTTGGAGCCTTGATGTCAACGTCGGCCTCAATGAGAACTCCGGAAACCGTTACGCCGGTAACGGCGGCGTCACTGAGCCTGTTGTCCACAGTAATGATGGCGCGGGACATCCTGTGGCCGAAATTGAGGCGCACGGTGCCGTCTGCGGGAGCAGCTGCGGTGGAGGCCAGCATGAGGTCTGCTGCAGCCAACGCGGCCGCCGACCCTTGGTCTGCGGCTACTGCAAAGGTGAAGGTGTCGGCCGTTCCGGCGGCGTAAGGATAATAGGCGTAGAATGCCACAGGGGCGTTTACGTCCTGCTCAAGACCCCAGTACAGGGGGGAATCCGGAGCCAGGGACTCTCCGTCACTTGTGAGACGGACATTGGTTGCAGATACGGGAGCGTCGGCAAAAAGGCCTATCTCGTCTCCCTTCTCAAAAGCCGTGTCGGAGGCTTTTGCCTGGAAGGAGCCTATGCCGGCCTGGAACTTGATCTCCTTGCCGATGGCGTCTTCCGTGGCGGTTTCCTTTACCGCGCAGGCGGAAATTGCCGCCGCGGCAAGGACCAGTGTAAGGAATTGAATGTATCTTTTCATTATTGTAGTGTTATTTAGTTCTTATGGAAGGACAACTTTCATGGCTCCGTTTCTGTTGGAGGAATAATACGCATCACGGTTTGACAGGTATGTGACCGTTATATTCTGGAAAACTGCGGTCTTTGTCTCGGGGTCAAAACTGCCATAGTAGCTATAACCCCATCCATTTTCCGGAACTGCCGACATGCCGATGAAATATCCGTATTCGGAATCATAGAGGCCAAGGACGCTTTCTTTGAAATACACGGTGTTGTCGGCCTTGATTGAGAATTCCAGGATTGCGTTTTCCGGGGTGTACTCAAAATCCTCTGCAAAGGCTTCATAAGGATTCAAAATCCTGTAACTGGAAGGCTCATTGACATCCTGCTCCATTTCCACCTCAACCTCTACCGCCTCCAGGTTGAACAGGCCATACACAAAACCGTCCGTAAACTTGCCTTTGCCAATGGATTTCCATTCCGGAGGAACTGCTGTAAAGTTTGCCGCAAGGGAAACAGGGTCAAGGACAACGTCCAGGGCACGGTCAGAATCTACGTAAACCGCATGGGAGGATTCAGACGTGTAAATGAGGGAAACTTCGGCAACATCCTTGTTCCAGGGGATGTAGCTGTAGGTATAAACAGAGCCGAAAACCGCCTTCCCGCCCCTTGCAAAGTAGATGGGCATAAGCGGATAGTGGCCTGTTATACGCGCCCTGTAAAGGCCGTCATGGCCTTTTTCCATGGGAATGGCGGCCTCCTCTGCGGGAAGATACACGGCCCACTCCACTTCCTTGATTTCCTGCTCAATGGTAATGCCGATAGAGACGGATTCTCCGGCAGCCCAGTCCCCGAGCGTTGCTGTAAAGCCTTCAATTTCCTCAGGTTCAGGAGGGAGAACAGGTTCCGCGGCATCCTGGGAAATAGCCACTTCCACCTTCAGTTCACCTGCAGTGAATACAATGGCGCCGTTGCGGGGCTCCTCAATTTCATTCTTGACAACAGACACCGTGACGGTGGCGTCACCTTCTCCCTGCACCGGGTCAATGACTATCCACTGGTCCGACGCCTCTGCGCTCCAGGCAACGTTGGAGGTTACCGAAAGGCTGGCGCTGCCGCCATCTGCAGGGAAAGAAGATTGCAAAGGAGAAACAGAAAGCTCCGGAGTGGGGGGATTCACCGGCTCTTTGCCGAGCTGGATAACCTTTACGGTCTCTGATTTGTTGTAATTGACAATGCTTACCGTTACCGTTGCCGAACGCTGCTCTTCCGATGTGTTTTCGTCGGCCGATAACGTGATGGTAATATCCCCCGCCTCGCCGGTGAGCGGGGTAATCCTGAGCCAGGATTCAGATGATGATGCCTGCCAGACAAGCGGAGAGGAGAAGCTCACCGTAGCTTCTCCGCCTTCGGCCGGAATGGTTACCTCGGGAGGATTAACCCCCAGCTTTACGCTGTCCGGGAGGGGCGGAAGGGTATCGCATGCAATAGCACAAATCAATACCACAAGCATCCCTAGTAGGGTTTTGGACTTTTGGGAACTCATAAAGACAATATGGATTATTAAATAGTATTATTAATCAATAGGTTACACCACCAAATATAGGCAAAGATTTTTAACTATACAAATTATTGCCGGAAATTTTTAGTGACAAATCAATTATTGCCCCGCACATCGAGTCAGATACTACAGACATGCAAGGCCTTGAGCGTTAGTATGGACTTATGCTATATTATGCCGTCCTGCATGGTACAGGTGCGGTCACAGAGTGAGGCAAGGCCAGGATCATGGGTAACTATGACTATTGTCTGGCCAAACTGTTTCCTAAGAGAAAAAAACAGGTTGTGGATTTCCTCCTTAGTGCGGGAGTCAAGGTTGCCGGTGGGTTCATCGGCAAATACAATTGCGGGGTTCATCTGAAGTGCCCGCGCAATGGCTACGCGGGAAAGTTCCCCGCCGGAAAGTTCTGAAGGTTTGTGGCCCATCCGGCCTTCAAGACCCACTGTTTTAAGCAGTTCTGACGCCCTTTCGCGGGCTTCACGGCTGCTTTTTCCGGCTATGAGGGACGGAATCATCACATTCTCAAGGGCCGAAAATTCCGGCAGCAGGTGATGTGCCTGGAACACAAAGCCTATGCGGTGGTTGCGGAAATCGGCAAGGGCCTTTGAGCCGAGGCTGAGAACATCCGTGCCGTCTATTTCAAGGCTTCCGCCATCCGGTGTAGACAGCGTGCCCAGTATCTGGAGCAGTGTTGACTTACCAGCTCCGGAAGCGCCCATTATGGCAACAACTTCGGCCTCAGAGGCATGGAAATCAACGCCTTTAAGCACTTGAAGGTTGCCGAATGACTTTGTTATGTTCTCTGCCTTTATAATCATGTGGCAAAGATAAGAAAAAAAAGATTAACAGGACTGCCAAGTATTGGGCGCAAATGTACTTTACTGAAAATGAGTCACTTACATAAAGTGCCATACTCTAACAAGAGCATGGCACTTTACATAAAATATTAATGGTCAATAGTTTAACTTTGCACCACGATTTGGATATGCAAAGCTCAAAGCAATTATTTCCGCTTAAGCGCTTTCTTTGCAGCCTCTGCAATATGCGCGGCGTCAAGGCCGTAGGCTGTCATAAGGGCGGCAGGCGTACCTGACTGGCCGAAGCGGTCCTGTCCGTTGACAAACTCAACGGGAGTAGGTTTGGCGGCTGCAAGCACACCGGCAATGGCCTCTCCAAGGCCGCCAGCCATGTTGTGTTCTTCGGCCACAACCACGGCGCCGGTCTTGGAAGCGCTGGCAATTACGGCAGCTTCGTCAAGAGGTTTGATGGTGGCGATGTCAATGATTTCGGCCTTGATTCCATCGGCCTCAAGGGCGTCTGCGGCAAGGAGGGCCTCCCATACGGTGTGGCCGGTTGCGAAGATGGTTACATCCTTACCCTCGTTCATGACAATTGCCTTGCCAATTACAAAAGGCTCATCCTCAGGGGTGAAATTGGGCACTGAAGGACGGCCGAAACGAAGGTAAACGGGCCCCTCATACTTTGCGGCGGCAATTGTGGCCTGGACCGTCTGGTTGAAGTCGCAGGGGTTGAGGATCACCATTCCGGGAAGGGCGCGCATGAGGGCTATGTCCTCCATGGTCTGGTGAGTTGCGCCGTCTTCGCCAAGGGTGATGCCGGCGTGAGAGGATGCAATCTTCACGTTGGTGCAGCCATATGCCACCTCCTGACGGATCTGGTCATAGACGCGGCCGGTCACAAATTCGGCAAAAGAGCCGATAAACGGAATCTTTCCGGTGATTGCAAGGCCGGCGGCCACGCCCACCATGTTGGCTTCGGCAATGCCGCACTGGATGAACCTCTCCGGGAATTCGGCCGCAAAAGCGTCCATCTTGAGGGAGCCCTTCAGGTCTGCGGTAAGGGCAAGCACGCGGGAGTCCGCCTGGCCTGCCTTGAGAAGACCCACGCCGAATCCGCTGCGGGTGTCTTTCTTTCCTGTATCTGTGTATTTCATAAATTCAATGTTTTGAGATTTCTCGACAAGCTCGAAATGACAACTAAAAATCTCCAAGAGGGGTTTCACCTAACTGTCCAAGGGCGTCTTCAAGCTGCTCCGGCTTGGGAACGCTGCCGTGCCATTTGTGGGTGCCGGCCATGAAGTCCACGCCATGGCCCATTTCAGTTTTCCAAAGGATCATGGTGGGCACTCCGCTGCCTTTGCCGGCCTTTGCAAGCTCATAGGCCTTCTCTATGGCCTCAAAGTCATGGCCATCGGCCACAATCACTCTCCAGCCCCAGGATTCCCATTTTGCGGCAAGGTCGCCTTCTCCGGCCACCTGGTCTACGGGGCCATCAATCTGCTTGCCGTTCCAGTCGGTCATGGCAATGAGGTTGTCAAGCTTGTGGAAAACGGCAAACATGCCGGCTTCCCAGATCTGGCCTTCCTCTGATTCACCGTCTCCGCAGAGGCAGAAAACAAAGTTGTCCTCCTTGTCCAGTTTCTTTCCAAGGGCAAGGCCTGCAGCGGCGCTGAGTCCCTGGCCAAGGGACCCCGAAGCCTGGAATATGCCCGGAAGGGCCTTTCTCACAGAGGGGTGTCCCTGAAGGCGGGTTCCCATTTGGCGGAAACTTGCAAGTTCCTGTACCGGGAAGTATCCGGCGCGGGAGAGGATTGAATAATATACCGGGGTCATATGGCCGGCGCTCAGGATAAACATGTCCTGGCCTTTGCCGTCACGCGTCCAGGTGGCGGGATCCTGCTTCATCTCATTGAAGTACAGGGCCGTAAGGATGTCTGTGGAAGACATTGAGCCGCCCGGATGGCCGGACTTTGCAAGGCATACCATACGAAGGATATCCCTCCGCACCTGGGTTGCAATGACCTTGAGTTCTTCGTTGGTTTTTTTCATATTGTATAAGTATTATTTCAGGCCGAATGCATAGATGCAATGGCTGTGATAGGTTTCACCGGGGCGGAGCACCACCGAAGGCCACTGAGGCTTGTTGGGGGAATCCGGATAATGCTGGGTTTCAAGGCACACGGCCGCGCGGTGACCATACACTACGCCGCCCTTTCCTGTCACTGTACCGTCAAGGAAATTGCCTGCATAAACCTGCACGCCGGGTTCGTCGGTATAAACCTTGAGGTCTATTCCGGTCCCCGGGCAATATAGCTCGCAGGCCACCTTTGAAATGTCACCTGCGGTATCCAGGCACCAGTTATGGTCAAAGCCATGGCCGTTTTTCACCTGCTCGCACGGAGCGTCGATATCGTCCCCAATCCGCTTAGGAGCCGTAAAATCAAAGGGCGTTCCCTCTACGGGCCGAATTTCGCCGGTTGTCATGAAAGTGCTGTCTACCGGGGTGAAATTGGAGGCGTTTATATAAAGGACATCATCCACGATGCTATGATTCGCGGGGTCTCCGGAAAGGTTGAAGTAGGAGTGGTTGGTCATGTTGATTACCGTGGGCTTGTCTGTGGTGGCCTCGTAGGCAATGTCAATGGCGCACTCCGGGGTGAGGGTGTAGGTTACGTAAGCCTCTACGTTTCCGGGGAAGTTATTGTCTCCGTCGGGGGATTTCATGAGGAGTTTCAGGTGGCTTGAATCGGTCTCCACAACCTCATAAAGTTGGTACTGCCAGCCTGTAGGGCCGCCGTGAAGGCAGTGGCCGAAGTTGTTCTGAGGAAGCTGGATGGTAACTCCGTCAATGGTTATCAGGCCCTGGTTGATGCGGTTTGCATACCTGCCGATGGCCGCGCCGAAGTCTGTCTGGTTGTTCTCCGGGTAGTAGTCCTCCACCTTGTCAAAGCCAAGGACGACATCCCTCTTGACACCGTCTTTGTCCGGGACCACAATTGACATTATTCGGCCGCCGTAATTGGTGATTTTAACCTCCATTCCGGCCTCATTGGTGAGGGTGAATACGGACGGGGCTTCCTTTTTTGATGTGCATCCTGCAATTGCGAGGACGGCACAGATTACCGTAAAAATCCTTTTCATTTCTTTTCTCTCCAGAATTTGGTCATGTCTTCAAGTGTTTTCCCCTTGGTTTCCGGGACAAGCCGCCACACGAAGACTGCCGCTACAAGGCAGATCACTCCATATAGGGCATAGGCGAAGAAGTGGCCGAAACTGTCTCCCATAGAGCCCAGACGCATATTGTACATGGGCACAAAAGTACTGGAAACTATGAAATTGAATATCCACTGGAATGCCACCGCAATGGCAGTGGCCTGGCTGCGGATGGTGTTGGGGAACAGTTCAGAGATGTACACCCAGCAGATGGGGCCCCAGCTGAACATGAAGCATGCGCTGTATAGCATGATGCTCACAACCGGGACAAAGGCGGGAAGGGCCACCACATTGCTCAGGGCCACACCAAGTGCGCCCAGCGCCATGCCCAGGGAGCCTGTTATAAGCAGGGGTTTTCGGCCCAGTTTGTCCACCGTGAAAACGGCCACCAGGGTAAATGAGATATTAATCACGCCCATTATGACCGTAAAGAGCATGTTGTTGGACACGCCCATGGATTCAAAGATGCGCGGCGCAAAGTACAGCACTGCATTTATGCCTATGATCTGCTGGAACACGCTGAGCATGCATCCAATGAAGACAACCATCCACCCATAGGAAAAGAGGTGTTCCCGTTTGGTGTCCACCGTAGCCTTGATTTCCTCCAGGATAACCCTGGCATTCTTCTCTCCGTTGATGTTGGAGAGCACCTTCATGGCCTCTTCGTCGCGGCCCTTTAGGGTAAGGTAACGGGGAGTTTCCGGTACCAGCAGGATAAGAAGGGCGAAAAGCCCGGCGGGGACGGCCTCTGAGAGGAACATCAGGCGCCAGCCTACTTCGCTGGTCCATTCCACAACGTCGGGGTCCGAGGCATGGCTTCTCACAATAAGGAAGTTCACAAAGTATACCACCAGCTGGCCGAAGATGATGGCAAACTGGTTCCAGGACACCAGGGAACCGCGTTTCTTGTATGGGGCAATCTCCGCTATGTACATGGGGCACAGGGCCGAAGCCAGTCCTACGCCCACGCCGCCAAGCACGCGGTAACAGTTGAAGGCCACAAGAAGGCTCAGGCTTGCATCACCTTCCTCGAAGAAGAGGAACTCCGGGTAGTAGGAACCAAGGGCGCTCAGGAAGAACAGTATGCCCGCAATGAACAGGGACTTCTTTCGGCCCAGCCTGGAGGCCATGACACCGGAAAGGAAAGCGCCTATGATACAGCCTATCAGGGCGCTGGAAGTGGTGAAGCCGTGAATGGCGTCGGTGTAAACGAAGTCGTCGGCATCCTGGAAGAACGCCTGCAGGCCTTTTTCGGCACCGGAAATGACGGCGGTGTCGTATCCGAACAGCAGGCCGCCAATTACGGCAACAAGGACAATTCCAAGGAGGTAGGCTGCGCTGCCTTCCTGTCTCAGTTTACTTTGCATAGAGGTTCAGGAGGGTTTCGTAGAGTTCCTGTTTTCCGGAAGCGGCAACGGGATTTCCGTTAGCTTTGGCATAATTGTAGAGCTCCTCAAGGGTGGCCTTGCCTTCCTCGAACTTCTTGCCAAGACCGCTGTCAAAGCTTGCATAGCGCTCCTTGACCATCTTGCAGAGAGGGCTTTCCTCAAGCACTGCAGCTGCGTTCAGGAGGGCGTGAGCCATTGCATCCATTGCGCTGATGTGGGCGATGAAGATGTCCTCGGGGTCCGTGGAGCTGCGGCGAAGCTTGGCGTCGAAGTTTGTGCCGCCGTCCTTGAATCCGCCGTTGAGGAGGATCTGCATCATGGCCTGGGTGAGGTCATAGGGGTCTACGGGGAACTGGTCTGTATCCCAGCCGTTTTGGGCGTCTCCGCGGTTGGCGTCAATCGATCCCAGGAAACCGTTTTCACGGGCCACGGTGAGTTCGTGCTCAAACGTGTGACCGGCAAGCGTTGCGTGGTTCACTTCAATATTCACCTTGAAGTCCTTGTCAAGGCCATTTGCGCGAAGGAAGCCGATAACGGTCTCAGTGTCAACGTCGTACTGGTGCTTTGTGGGCTCCATGGGCTTGGGCTCGATGAGGAA
>DGXO01000041.1 GCA_002395605.1 Bacteroidales bacterium UBA4230 | reverse complement strand
CTGCGGTTCTTCGAAGGCCGGACGCGAAAGCGCCCGGCCTTTTTGTTTGTCATTTCGAGCGGAGCCCGGAGGGCGAAGTCGAGAAATCTCATAAAAATGCTTATCTTTGGGATATGAAAAGGTTATCTCTAAGCATTCTTGTTATTGTCCTGGCAGTAATGTCCTGCGGGACACCTTCCCCCGAGAAACGGGCCAAAGAGCTCATTTCCAAAATGACCATTGAGGAAAAGGCATCGCTCATGATGCACGACTCCAAGGCTGTAGATGCCCTTGGGATTCCTTCTTACAACTGGTGGAACGAGGCCCTTCACGGTGTTGCCAGAAACGGAAAGGCAACAGTGTTCCCCATGCCAATCGGCATGGCGGCCTCTTTTGACGAGCCCCTCCTGTACAGCGTCTTCTGCGCAGTAAGTGACGAAGCCCGCGTCAAGAACCGTATGGCCGTAGAAAAAGGTCATGTAGGTTGGTACGAAGGCGTTACCTTCTGGACTCCCAACATCAATATTTTCAGGGATCCCAGGTGGGGAAGGGGAATGGAGACATACGGAGAAGACCCGTATCTTACCGGACAGCTTGGCATGGCCGTAGTGAGAGGCCTTCAGGGGCCGGCCGATGCCCCGGTACTTAAGGCCCACGCCTGCGCAAAGCATTTCGCCGTGCATTCCGGGCCGGAGTGGAACAGGCACTCCTTCAATGCCGAAGTAAGCGAAAGGGACCTTAGGGAAACCTACCTCCCGGCTTTCAAGGACCTTGTGATGAAGGCCGGAGTACAGGAAGTGATGATAGCCTACAACCGCTTCCGCGGAGTCCCATGCGGCGCCAACGACTACCTTGTCAATGACATCCTTCGCGGAGAATGGGGCTACAAAGGCCTCATAGTATCTGACTGCTGGGCCATAGCCAATTTCTATGTGCCGGGCAGGCATGATTACAGCCCGGATGCCGCCACCGCGGTAGCCGAAGCCATTCAAACTGGAACGGACCTTAACTGCGGAGACTCCTATGTACATATACCTGAGGCTGTTTCCCGTGGGCTCCTGGACGAAAAATACGTAGATCGTAGCCTCGTGAGGCTTCTATCGGCCAGAATACGCCTTGGAGAACTTGACGGCAACATTGATCCTTGGAAAGACCTCCCGGAGAGCATGGTGGAAGGGGATGAGCATCTGGCGCTGTCCCTTAAAATGGCCGAAGAAAGCATGGTGCTTCTTCAGAACAACAATTCCATCCTGCCCCTTGAAGCCGATACCCGCATAGCCCTTGTTGGCCCCAACGCCGACGACCGTGAAATGCAGTGGGGAAACTACAATCCCATTCCGGAAAAAACCGTTACCCTTGCCGACGCCCTTAAGGAACGCTTCCCGGATTTGACGGTAGTCAAGGGCTGCGAACATGTTCTTGGCGAGGCCGATGTAAAAGCCGTACTTGAGCAAACGAAAGGTATTGAAACTGTGATTTTTGCGGGCGGGATTTCACCTAGGCTGGAAGGCGAGGAAATGTCCGTTGACCTCCCCGGATTCAGGGGCGGAGACAGGGAAGACATTGAGCTTCCTACCGTTCAGAGAAACCTCATCAAGGCCCTGAAAGATGCAGGCAAAAAGGTGATCCTTGTGAACTTCTCCGGATCCGCCATCGGCCTGGAACCTGAGACAAAATCCTGCGAGGCCATACTGCAGGCATGGTATCCCGGAGAAATGGGCGGCACAGCCATCGCCAATATTCTCTACGGAGATGTGGTTCCTTCAGGCAAACTCCCCGTCACTTTCTACAAGAATGTCTCCCAGCTCCCGGACTTCCAGGATTACTCCATGAAAGGCCGTACATACCGTTATTTTGACGGTGAGCCGTTGTTCCCCTTCGGCTTCGGCCTAAGTTACACATCTTTTGAATATGGCAGTGCCGAAGTCAAAAAAGGCAAAGTCATAATCCCCGTCACAAATACCGGAAATACGGATGCCGAAGAAATTGTGCAGCTTTACGTAAGCCGTCCCGCGGACACTGAAGGGCCTCTGAAAACCCTCCGTGGATTTACCCGCGTTGCCATTGCCGCCGGTGAAACCGTCAGGGTGGAATTGCCGCTCACGGATGATACTTTCATGGCCTGGGATGAGACCGCCCAGCGGATGCTCCCGCAGAAAGGAGAGTGGCTATTGATGTATGGCGGAAGCTCCGGATCTTTGAAGAGTGTAGCGCATATATTATGATTCCGTCCCTCCCCCTTGGGAGGGATTTATTTTTTTTTGTATATTTACTGGACTAAATACTTTGGATATGAAAAGTTTAAAGGTTATTACAGGGGTATGTGCGCTCTTCCTTGCCGGTGCGGTTTCGGCATGGAGTCAGTCCATTCCGGTAAATACAAAGATTGGAAAGATTTCCTATACGGAGGCAGAGATGCTTTCCTACAGCCTCGATACTTCCGCCGTGGCACTTGTACTGTGCGAAGACAGGAACATTGTCCTGGATATTGATTCTTATCTGAGGATAACCAAGACAACTTATGTCCATGAGCGTATAAAAATCCTGAAGGAGGAGGGAAAATCCTACGCAGACTACAAGATCCCTTACTATCGCGGCGACGACCCCGAAATCGTGAATGAAATCAAGGTTTCCACATATAATGTGGTAAACGGGGTCATCCAGGAGACAAAGCTGGCCAGAAAGTACATTTTCAACGAGAAAGCTACCTCCAACCTTGGGTTCATATCCTTTTCGGCCCCGGAAGTGAAGGTGGGCTCTGTGATAGAAGTATCCTACAAGATTGAGTCTCCCCGCTACTGGGAAATCGGAGACATAGTTTTCCAGCGCTCCATTCCGGTAAATTTCGTGGAAGTGAAGTTCGATTACGTGAACTTCTTCTATTTCAACAAGATGGCCCGCGGTTTCCTGAAGCCTACGTCCAGTTTTTCCGGAGAAGGCCGCACCATGCCGCTGGCTGGTTACCAAAGCTACAATTATACCCTCAACAAGGAAGTGTATTCCCTCAAGGATGCTCCGGCCCTTAAGAACGAGTCCTATTCCTTCTGCCCCAGCCAGTACCGGGCGGCCATTTCTTATGAACTGAGCAGCATCAGTATTCCCGGTCAGGTGGTAAAGAACTACTCTCTGCGCTGGGAGAACGTGGATGACACGTTCCGTGACAGCCCCGTGCTTAAGCGCTGCCACGATAACAACAAGCATTTTGAAGGATATGCAAAGGCCGTTCAGGGAATTGAAGACGAGAAAGAGGTCATTGCCGCCGTTCGCAACGCCGTCCTCAAGGACATCAAGTGGGACGAAAAACGTGGCATGGTCCCTCAGGAGCTATCCAAGTCCTATAAGGAAGGCATAGCAAACGCCGCTTCAATCAATGCCGTTGTGGCCAGCGCCCTCAACCACCTTGGTTACACCACCAGCCCCGTTCTCATAAAACGCCGCAGCAGCGGTTTCCTGGCCAGTTTCTACGTTTCCACGGAGGCCTTCGACACCTTTATTCTCCAGGTCAAAACGCCATCAGGGCAGGTCTACTACCTGGATGCTGCCACTAAGAACGGTTATGTGAATGTATTGCCTATAGACTTCCTGGTCGCCAATGCCCGCCTTCTTCCCATTGACAAGTCGGCCGCCTCGTGGGTGGATCTCTCTTCCCTTGAGCGCAACATGCAGAACGTGGTAGTTACCGCAAAACTACAGGAAGACGGCCTTGTCAGCGGTGACGTCAAGGTAACCGCCTACAATGAAACTGCATATTCGGCCAAAAGCTACTACGCTCGCTTCTCCTCCGACGACGAGGTTATCGAGGACATGGAAAAAGACGACGACGTAGAGATCCTTTCCCTGACCCACGACTTCTCATATAGCCCGGAGGCCGTTATCCAGTACAGCTTTGAGCAGGAGAACGTTGAAAGCGGAGAGTTCCTCTACATAAAACCCTTCGTGACCACGTTCCACTCCGAAAGCTCTTTCAGGAACCCCACGCGTGAAATACCCATCGAGTTCCCTTACAAGGAGAATATCACATACCAGTATACTCTGGAGATTCCGGAAGGCTATGTCGTTGACCAGCTTCCTGCTTCCAGCCGGCTGGGAAGCAGTGCCATGAACTCCCAAGCCCAGATTGTATCGGTTGAGACAGATCCCCATCACGTGACCATAAGGTTCACATACCGCAACAACTCCATCCTGATCTCCCAGGATAAGTACCAGGATGTCAGGGCTTACTGGGAGCAGATTTGCAACCTTTACAAATCCACAATCGTGCTTAGGAAAATATGAAACGCATAGGAGGACTGCTTCTTTTTCTTCTGCTTTCCCTCTCCCTGCAGGCTCAGGAGAAGGACTGCGCCGTCATTGTGTCCCACACAGAGACTTTCCGGCTCACCAGCCCGGTCTCCGGAGAACACACCGTGGACAAGACCATCCTGGTAAACCACGAAGACGGGCTGGATGCGGCCACGCTTGTCATCTATCAGGATTCATTCCGCTCGCTGGCCAGTTTCAGCGGAGAGGTGACTTCCCTTCAAGGCAGTGGAAAGCCCCTGAAGCTCAAAGAGAAAGACCTGGTGGTCCTGGCCCTCAGTTCAGGTTTGGCCGATGACGGAAAAACCGCCTCCTATACCCCTCAGGGCCGATACCCCATGCTGGTCCACTACGTCTATAAAATCCATTACCGCAAGGGTATAGCGTCGTTCCCTGCGTTTACCCCCATTGAAAGCGAAAAGGTAAAGCTGGCCGAGGCCAGTTTTACGGTAGACGTGCCGGAAGGTTTCCCTATCAAGGATTACTCCCACATGGTTTCCCGTGAAGTCTCTACGGAAAAAGGCCGCACCCTGTACAGATGGACGGTAAAGGATTTCCCCGCGGTAGTGGAAGAAGACATGATGCCGTCTTACCTGGAGCTCCTTCCATATGTGCTGGCTTCTCCAATGAGTATAGACTACGGTGGCTATCAGGGAGACCAGAGCAACTGGAAGGGCGTTGGAAGCTGGCTGTATTCCATGCAGGAAAACGTTCAGGAACTGCCTCCGCACTTTGTCTCCGAGCTCCGTAAAATAACGGAAGGCTGCAAGTCGGACCTTGAAAAACTGGAGGTCCTGTATGCGTATCTGCGGGAAAACACCCGCTATGTGAGCATTCAGCTTGGTATCGGCGGCCTTCGGCCCATGCCCGCCGAAGAAGTCCACAAGATGGGCTTTGGAGACTGCAAGGGGCTTTCCAATTACCTCAGGTGCATGCTTGCCGCCGTGGATGTACCCTCCGACTATTATATAATAGGTACGGACCGCCCCAATCTGGTTCCCGGTTACGCTTCCATAAATCAGATGAACCACGCAATGCTGGCCGTTCCCATGCCGCAGCTACAGGATACTGTGTGGGTGGAATGCACCAACCCCTCTTATCCCCTTGGTTACAGGCATTCCGGCGCCGCCGGCCACGAGGTTGTCCTCGTCCAGCCGGATGGCGGCAAGATGGTCCGCATCCCGTCCTACCCTGATTCCTTGTCTCGTATAATACAGGTTGCCGATGTAACCCTTGCCGAGGACGGGTCGGCCCGGCTATCCCTTTCCAGGGAACTTTGGCTGGACGAGATGGAGCCATACCTTGGTTTCCAGAACCTCAGCGATAACGCTAAGGCAAGGGCCCTTACCTCCGGCATGAAACTGCACGCAGACGCCATCAAGGTAGAAAGCATCAGGAACAATTTCAATGACTACCGGACTCTTGGCCGAAACTTTGTCCCCGTCATCGGCATCGATTATTCGATGTCTACGCGTGTTTACGCCAATGTCAACCGTGAGCGCATCTTTGTCCCCGTGAATCCCGTGGCCATGAGCATCCCGGTCCAGAAAAGCGGGAGGGTGAATCCGCTGGTAAACGAAGGCGGAGGCATCATTGAGAATCGTGTAGTCCTTCACATTCCGGATGGCTATACCATTGAATCCATGCCCAAAGACGTGAATCTTGACACTCAGTGGGGCCGGTTCCAGAGCCATATTTCGGTAGAGGGAAACAACATAACCATAGTTCAGATTATTCATGCGTACCGCTTTGAGGCTCCCGCCCAGAGCTATGAAGACTACAAAACCTTTGCCCGTGCAGTCAATAAAGCATACTCATCCTCTTTGGTATTGAGAAAATGCTTATCTTTGCAGGATAATGAAGGTTGAGAACAATATTATTTGGAATGAGGCGGCGCGTGCCGGGCTGCTCTTTGGGGCAGTGTCAGTGGGATGTCTGGGCCTGAAGGAACTTTCGGCCCTCAGCGGCAGCACTTTCCTTGTGCAGGCGGCGGCTATCATCCTTTGGGTGGTGGAATTCTTCGGCTGCATCCTTATCATGAAAAACATCATGCTCCGCTTCCGCGACAAATATGAGGGCGTGAAGATGGAGGATACCTACAAACTGGGCCGAAGGGCGGCGCTGCTTTCCGGCCTTATCCTGGCTTCGGCACAGGCTTTCATTATCATGAAAATGCCTGCGGAAACCATGGACGAATTCGTGAACCAGATGATGTCCACTGCGCAGCTTCTTCCCACAGACCGTGACGCCGTGGACGCAGCCCTTGCCAACCTCCCGGTACTCACTTTCATTTTCCAGTGGCTGTACTGCTACCTTTACGGCAGCGTGCTTGCATCCGTAATGTCCCGTTACATTTTCCTCCAGAAACTCTTCGGCGGCGGCTTCCCTCCCAAAGAAGATGACAACAATCCCGAGCAGCAATAAGTTATGGACCTTTCTATAGTCATACCCCTTTACAATGAGGCCGAATCTCTCCCGGAGCTCAAGGCCTGGATTGACAAAGCCCTCAAGGACTTCACCTATGAACTCATCTTTGTGGATGACGGGTCTACGGATGGGAGCTGGGAAGAGATTTCTCGGCTCGCTTCGCTCGCTCGAAATGACAAGGAGGGCGGTGTAAAAGCCATCCGCTTCCGCAGAAATTACGGTAAATCAGCCGCGTTGTATGAGGGTTTTGCTGCGGCAGAGGGGGATATCGTAGTGACCATGGACGCAGACCTCCAGGATTCCCCGGAGGAAATCCCTGAGATGGTGAGGATGATACGGGAAGACGGCTATGACCTTGTTTCCGGCTGGAAGCAGCACAGAAAGGACAACCCCCTTACCAAGAACCTCCCGTCCAAACTCTACAACTGGACTGCCCGCAAGGTTACGGGCATAAAGCTCCACGACATGAACTGCGGCCTCAAGGCGTATCGCAGGGAGGTTGTAAAGAATATAGAGGTATACGGAGAGATGCACCGCTACATCCCGTACCTTGCCAAGAATGCAGGCTTTGACAAGATAGGGGAGAAGCCCGTCCACCACCAGAAACGCAAATACGGCGTGTCCAAATTCGGCCTGAACCGCTTTGTGAACGGCCTCCTGGATCTCATGAGCCTGTGGTTCCTGTCCCGCTTCGGGGGCAAGCCCATGCACTTTTTCGGCACCAGCGGCATCCTCATGTTCCTTGTGGGCTTTGTAATGACCATCTGGATCATCGCCGCCAAGCTCTACCATCAGGCAAACGGCCTCAAGTTCCGCGCCGCCACGGACCAGCCGCTTTTCTACCTTGCCCTTGTCGCCGTCATCCTGGGCGTGATGCTCTTCCTTGCCGGCTTCCTTGGAGAGATGATTTCCCGCAGCTCCACGGAGCGCAACAATTACCAGATCAAAGACCGTATCTAGGGAATGTATTCATTAAAAGAACTTTACAGGATAGGGAAGGGCCCCTCATCTTCCCATACCATGGGGCCGAACAACGCGGCTAAGATTTTCGCAGGCAGGCATGCCGATGCATCCCGCTTCGAGGTTACGCTTTACGGCTCTCTGGCCGCAACCGGAAAGGGGCACATGACAGATTCGGCCATACTGGAGGTCCTGGAGCCCATTGCTCCTACAAAGATACTCTGGGAGCCTTCCCATTTTCTGGAGTACCACCCCAACGGAATGCTTTTCAAGGCATTCGGCCCGGATGGCTCCCTCCAGGAATCCTGGACCGTCTTCTCTATAGGCGGCGGAGCCCTTTCAGAGGGCCCCGGGAAGGAGTATTCCACTTCCGGCGAAGTCTATTCAATGAATAACCTCACCGACATCATCAATTGGTGCGAGTCCAACGGCCGCCAGATTTGGGAATACGTAGACCTCTGCGAAGGCCCTGAGATATGGCCTTATCTCCAAGGCATCTGGGATGCCATGCAGGAGTCCGTTGCGCGTGGTCTTGAGGCCGAAGGCAGGCTTCCTGGCCCCCTCAATCTTTCCCGCAAAGCGGCGGTTTACCATGTGAAAGCGCTTGGCTATCAGCCCAATCTCCGCTCCCGCGGCCTTGTCTTCGCCTACGCCCTTGCCGTCAGCGAGGAAAACGCTTCCGGCGGGCAGATTGTCACCGCCCCCACCTGCGGCTCGTGC
This sequence comes from Bacteroidales bacterium UBA4230, assembly GCA_002395605.1. GTDB lineage: Bacteria > Bacteroidota > Bacteroidia > Bacteroidales > UBA932 > Cryptobacteroides. The sequence goes on along the minus strand of DGXO01000041.1, from coordinate 2,356 downwards.
GGGGTAATCCCCGCGGTCCTCTACCACCTTTCCCGCGGCCACTCCTTCAGCGACCAGCGCATCCTCCACGCCCTTGCCACCGCGGGCATCATCGGCAATGTGGTAAAGCAGAACGCCTCCATTTCCGGGGCCGATGTCGGCTGCCAGGGAGAGGTGGGCGTAGCCTGCGCCATGGCTTCGGCCGCTGCCTGCCAGCTCTTCGGCGGCAGTCCTTACCAGATTGAATATGCGGCCGAAATGGGCCTTGAGCACCATCTTGGCATGACCTGCGACCCCGTCTGCGGCCTGGTGCAGATCCCTTGCATAGAGAGAAACGCCTTCGCCGCCACCCGCGCCCTGGATTCCAACATCTACTCCACGTTCTCCGACGGCAGGCACCGCATCTCTTTCGACCACGTTGTGGATGTGATGAAGCGCACCGGCAAGGACCTTCCTTCGCTCTATAAAGAAACCTCCACGGGAGGTCTTGCATTAAACTACAAGCAGAAATAACCGGCCCCCTGTTATTTCGACCGAGCGCAGCAAGTGGAGAAATCTCATAAAAAATTGTTATCTTTGCAGGCTATAACAAAAAATAGCGAGTGAAAGACATTTGTAAGTAATAAACTCAAATTAAATTATGATCAACATTAAGTTCCCGGATGGAAGCGTACGTCAGTATGAATCTGGCGTAACAGGTTATGACGTGGCAATGAGTATCAGCCCCCGCCTTGCCGCGGATGTGCTGGCAGTTAACATCAAGCGCCCTGATGAGCCCGAGACATCCAAAGGAACCACCATAGACGTGATGCGTCCCATCACCGAGGACGTTGAGATCCGCCTCCTCAAGTGGGAAGACGACGAAGCCAAGCGCGTGTTCTGGCACTCTTCCTCCCACCTTATGGCAGAGGCCCTGGAGGCCCTTTTCCCCGGCGTGAAGTTCGGCATTGGGCCCGCAATTGAAAACGGCTTCTACTACGACGTAGACATGGGCGGCCGAACCCTCACGGAGGCAGACTTCAAGGCCATTGAGAACAAGATGCTGGAACTTGCCCGCGGCAAGGAAGACTTCCGCCGCATAGAGGTTTCCAAAGCAGATGCCATGAAGTACTTCACCGAAAAAGGCGACGAGTACAAGCAGGAACTTATCTCCGAGCTTGAAGACGGCACCATAACATACTACACCAACGGTCATTTCACAGACCTTTGCCGCGGTCCTCACCTTCGTAACACAGAGGTGATCAAGGCCGTCAAGGTGCTGTCCCTGGCCGGAGCATACTGGAGGGGAGACGAAACCCGCCAGCAGCTCACCCGTATCTACGGCATCACCTTCCCCAAGGCCAGCATGCTCACGGAGTACCTCCAGGTGCTGGAAGAGGCCAAGAAGCGCGACCACCGCAAAATCGGCAAGGAGATGGAACTCTTCACCTTCTCCCAGAGAGTTGGTGCAGGCCTTCCCCTGTGGCTTCCCCGCGGTGCAGCCCTCCGCAACACCCTCCAGGCCTTCCTTGCAAAGAAGCAGGCCGAATACGGCTACCTTCCCGTGGTGACTCCCCACATCGGCGCCAAGGACCTTTACGTGACTTCCGGCCACTACGCCAAGTACGGCAAGGATTCCTTCCAGCCCATCCACACCCCCCAGGAAGGAGAGGAATACCTCCTCAAACCCATGAACTGCCCTCACCACTGCGAGATTTTCCGCAGCGCTCCCCGCAGCTACCGTGACCTCCCGCTTCGCTTCGCCGAATTCGGCACGGTATACCGCTACGAGCAGTCCGGTGAGCTCCACGGCCTTACCCGCGTACGCTCCTTCACCCAGGACGACGCCCACCTTTTCTGCCGCCAGGACCAGCTCCAGGAAGAGTTCGAGAAGGTGATTGACCTCATTCTCTACGTCTTCAAGACCCTCCACTTCGACAAATTCACCGCCCAGGTCTCCCTCCGTGACCCCAAGAACCCTTCCAAGTACATCGGCTCTGAGGAAAACTGGAACAAGGCCGAACAAGGCATCATCGACGCCGCCAAGAAAAAGGGCCTTCCTTACGTTGTGGAAACCGGCGAGGCCGCTTTCTATGGCCCTAAGCTTGACTTCATGGTAAAGGATGCTATCGGCCGAAGCTGGCAGCTTGGAACCATCCAGGTAGACTATAACCTCCCCGAGCGCTTTGAGCTTGAATACGTAGACTCAGACGGCTCCCGCAAGCGCCCCGTCATGATCCACCGCGCACCCTTCGGTTCGCTGGAGCGTTTTGTGGCGGTTCTGCTTGAGCACACCGCCGGTCATCTGCCGCTCTGGCTCCATCCGGACCAGGTTAAAGTGCTGCCCGTCAGTGAAAAATACGCAGATTACGCAAAAAAAGTTGTAAATCTGCTAAAT
>DGXO01000019.1 GCA_002395605.1 Bacteroidales bacterium UBA4230 | reverse complement strand
CGGAAGCCCATTCCACGGCCGATTCCGCTTTCAAAGTAGCTGGCGCTTCGGCTGAAGAAGAAGGTGATCATGCACTGGTACTGGTTCCAGATATTTACGGTGCGGTCCAGCTCAGGGACATCGGAGGACACGTTGAAGCGGCTCAGGAGGTTGTCCCAATATGCTTTGAGTTCAAGGAAGGCGACCTTCACTTTTTCGGCCGAAGAAAAGGCCTCCATCATGGCAAGGGCCTTGGCTTTGTTTATGACTTTGGGCGCCACGAACTTTTCTTCCGGGCGGTTTTCCACGTAGCCCAGGACAAACACAATGTCCTCTGAGGCCCCTGGTTCAAGGGTAAGGTCCAGGCGATGGGAGGCGATGGGGCTCCAGCCGTGTGCCACGGAGTTTCCGGACGTGCCGGCAAGCACCTGCTGAGGGGCATCAAAGCCGTTGTACATGCCCATGAAGGTTTCGCGGTCTGTGTCAAAGCCTTGGAAAGGGCGGTTTACGCCGAAGAAGGCGTAGTGGTCACGGCGCTCCCTGTATTCTGTTTTATGGTAGAGCACGTTTCCTTCAATCTCAACCTCTCCGGTAGAGAGATTCCTTTGGAAATTCTCCATGTCCGTGGAAGCGTTCCAAAGGCACCATTCGGCAAAGGAGTACAGCTGGATTGTCTTTTGGGCGTTTCCCTTGTTTGTGATGGTAACCTTGTGGACCTCGCAGCGGTGGCCGATGGGGACAAAGAACAGGACTTCGGCCGAAATGCCGTCCTTTTCTCCGGTAATGCGGGTGTGGCCCATTCCGTGGCGGCATTCATAGCGGTCCAGAGCGGCCTTGCAGGGTTTCCAGCCCGGATTCCAGACGGAGTCTCCGTCCTTTATGTAGTAGTAACGGCCGCCGTCGTCCATGGGGACGCCGTTGTACCTGTACCTAAGGATGCGGCGGAACTTTGCGTCTTTTGCAAAGCAGTAGCCGCCAGCGGTATTTGAGATGAGGGAAAAGAAATCTTCCGTTCCCATATAATTGATCCAGGGCCAGGGAGTTGCCGGGTTTGTGATGACATATTCCCGTGCGTTGTCGTCGAAGTGTCCGAAAGTCTTGTTCATGAACTGTAACAGGGTGCCTGCAATTTAATAAAAAACAAACATACATAAAATTTTGCGGATTTCCGCGAAAAAATATGTATGTTTAAAAACTAATATTTCATTATGGCAAAAGACAGATTTTAAATTGATGAAAGCTATCATTTGGGCCGATGCGTCATGTGTTGCATAGAGGCTCGGGGCGTATGTGTTTCTGTTTGCCGCCAATCCATCTGGAAGCCGCCTGGGGCACATTTTCTGTACTGGCGGCAAGGGAAATGCCTCCTGGGACCGAAATGCCAGCCGCCAGTACACAAAAACCTCATTGTGGGCGTTCTTTTACATCCTTTCCAACCACCGGGAGAAGAAGACATTATACACGCAATAGGAATTGCCGTTCAGGGACTTAGTCTCCAATAACAGTTCTTTTTCCGTCAATGCGGCCAGGAGTCTGGCAGCAGTGGAAGGCGCCCCCAGTCTATACTTTTGAAGGAAAGCCGCCCCGGTGGGCTCACTCACTTCTCCCTCTTTTGCAACTGCCGAAAGGAACTTCCACTGCTTGGTGGTCAGCAGAGCACGCCGCTCCAGAAAGGCCGCATCGTTTTCCTTCAAAATGGCATCGGCAGCCACAAGTACATCCACCAAGGCAGCTTCCTTCTTGACACTCGAGAATACCCTGTTGCACAGGGACTGCGTGTAGAACGTATGGCAGCGCGTCCAGTCAAGGATGAAGTCCACAGCCTCCGGTGTGATTGATTTTTTCTGCGCGGCAAATTGTTCGCCGATAAAACGCGCATAAACCTCCCGGTCAATCTTTTCCAGCGTGTATAGCGATGCGCTCTCGTAAAAGGGACTGTTTTCTGCCGTGAACATTTCTGCCATTGTGTGCTTTTTGCTGCCCGAAAAGATAAACTGAACGTTGGTAAGTGGTTGGATATGCGTTCTTAGGAGAGCCTCCATGGAGAGCCCTTCATACTCTCGTATTTGCTGGAATTCGTCAATGGCGACAATCACGCGAGTGTGGCGGCTCTCCAAAAACTCTAACAGTGCCTTAAGAGAATAACGGCGTTGTGCATCCGTCTGGAAAGCGAATGACAACTTGGGCTCGCCGCTCAATGCATCCTGGCTGATAACCGGCCGGATACGGCCAAGTTTCTGGAAAAAAGACTTGACTAGTTGATCCTTTTTCAATTCCTTGGACACGGCTTCCGCCAAAACGGCTATGAAGTCATCTACACAAGAAGTAGCATATATGTCAACATAGAAAAGTTCTACCTTCTTTTTCTGTTCTTTGAGGGAATCAAAAATGTGGTAGATCAATCCGGTTTTACCATATCGGCGTGGCGAAATGAGGGTGACATTTGAACCGTTTTCCAGAAAACGCAGGATATCTTCCGTCTCCTTAGCCCTGTCGCAGAAATACGCCTTGGGAGTGTGTGGTATTAAATAGAATGGATTCATCGTTCATTTTTTTCCAAATATAGCCATTATCTTTCATTTCGCAAAATGCGAAACGCAAAATGTGAAATTAAAAGCCTTGATAATGCCGAAAAATAACACCTATGGGTATTTACTCTTTTTCTATATACTGTGCCCAAGTTTTTGTAACTTTGGACATTGAAACCCCTGAGTTTTAACACACATCATCGTCCACTATTGAAAATGTTACAGATAGGAGATAAAATGCCATCCTTCGAGGTCCAGGACCAGGATGGAAAAATGGTGAAGTCGGAAGATTTCATCGGCAAAGGAAAGAAGACTGTGGTCTATTTCTATCCCAAGGACAATACGTCGGGCTGCACGGCCGAGGCCTGTTCTATCCGGGATAACTGGGAAGCGCTTCGCGCCGCAGGATACAATGTGATAGGCGTGAGCAAGGATTCCGGGAAGTCCCATGCGGGCTTTGCGGCCAAGCACGCCTTGCCCTTTACTCTGCTTGCCGACACCACCCGGGAGATGCATGAGGCCTTCGGCGCCATCGGCGAAAAGAAGATGTACGGAAAAACCGTTATAGGGACCCTTCGCCGCACCTTCATCTTTGACGAAAACGGTATCCTGGAGCGCATCATAGAAAAGGTTGACACCAAGAATGCAGCAAAACAAATTCTAGAAGGATAGTAACAAATGGACGCAAAGCGACTCGCCAGAATCAAGGAAATGGAGGATGACTTCAACCAGGTTAGGGAAGTCGTTCGTTCGTTGGATAAGGCACTTACTTATTACGAGGCCGTCCAGGGCCGGATTTCGCGGCTGGAGGAGTATCAGGAATCCGGCCAATGGCTTCAGGACTTCGAGGCGGATGAGCGCGGCGAACTGCCACCATACATGGATCTTCGGCGCGGGGTTCTCTCAGAAGACGGACTGGATAACCTGCTTCGGGATGTACTGGACTTACATTCAAGGATGCAGGCCCTGTAAAAGAAATCAAGCACCTACAAAAACTTGTAAGTGCTTGATTTATTGAAGTCTGGATGACTGGACTTGAACCAGCGACCTCCTGGTCCCTAACCAGGTGCGCTACCAACTGCGCTACATCCAGAGGAATTGGGATTGCAAAGGTACTACTTTTTTATAAAATAGCAAATAATTTTTCGTTTTATTTTAGGGTAATCAAAATGACCCCGTTTGCGCCCCTGGAGCCGTAAATGGATGCGGCGGCGTCCTTGAGGATATGTATGTCTTTTACGTCCCGGGGATTAATGTGAGAGATGTCTGACACCTCAATTCCATCTACTATGATAAGGGGTTCCGTTGAAAGATTGATGGAACTGACGCCGCGGATCAGGATTGAAGTTCCTCTTACCATTACGCCGGCGCACTTTCCCTGGATCATTTCGTAGATGTTGGTGTATGGTATGCTGTCATCTATGGCAACAGATGATACGGAACTTGTGAGCTGCTCGCGGGTGGCCGTACCATAACCTATGTTTACCTTTTCCTGCATCCGGCTTGGCCCATAGGAGGTATAGGCTGCTGGGCCGCAGGATACAAGGACAAGAAGGGCTATGCAGTTGAAAAACTTTCTCATAACTGCAAATATATCAAAAATTTACAAAGCCGCAAACTTAGTAAATGACTTTCCGGATGAACGGAGTCTGGTACTGATATGCAAGTTTTGTAATGTCCCAGCCAGGTTCGGTAAGAATGAGGGCGGCCTTTTTGCCTACGGTTATTGAACCGTATTCCAGGCTAAGTCCCATAGCATAGGCGCTGTTGATGGTTACAGCGTTGAAAGCCTCCACAGGAGTGAGTTTCATCTTGATGCAGCCCTGTGCCATCACAAAGCGCATGTCTCCGCAAGGGGAGGACCCTGGGTTGTAGTCTGACGCCAGGGCAACGCCAAGGCCGGCCTTGATGTAGTCTTTGGCCCTGCCGTATGGGAGTCCAAGGAAGAAGGAACTGCCCGGCAGCATTGTGGGCATGGTGGAAGAGCCGCGAAGCGCCTCGATCTCTGCATCAGTTGTGCGCTCCAGGTGGTCTACGGACAGAGCCCCGTGCTTTACGCCAACTTGAACTCCGCCGCTGACGGCAAGTTCGTTGGCATGGATCTTAGGGACAAGCTTACCCTTAGCGGCAGAAAGGATACGCTCCGTATCTTCCACCGTAAAGAAGCCCTCGTCACAGAAGACATCCACAAAATCGGCCAGGACCGAAGCCTCCGGAATCATGTCAATTACCGCCTGAACATATTCCTCGTGGGTATATTTTCGGCCGATGGCATGCGCGCCAAGGAACGTGGACTTTACTGCGGCAGGGACGGATTCCTTGATGCGGCGTATTACGCGGAGCATCTTCATTTCACCTTCCGGGCACAGGCCGTAGCCGCTCTTTATCTCCATGGCCACAGTGCCTTTTGCCATCATCTCATTCACGCGCGCCATTGACTGGCGGTAAAGTTCGTCTTCCGGAGTGCGGTTGAGAAGGTCCGATGAATTGAGGATGCCGCCACCGCGGGCCGCAATCTCCTCATAGGATAGGCCGTTTATCTTGTCCAGGAACTCTCCGTCACGGCTTCCGGCATACACAATGTGGGTATGGCTGTCGCAGAAACCGGGCATGAGCATGCCGCCGAGGGCGTCGATTTGAGATTCCTCGGCAGCGCCCTCCGGGCGGCTCGGAATGACAGGGGACGGGTCTGGAATGACGTCATGCCCGGCCGGACCGGGCATCTTGCCGAAACCGGCAATCCGGCCGTCTTCTATCCTGAGCCAGGCATTTTCCTGCATCCCGGTCTCTCCCTGTGCGGAGCCCTCCTTGCGGAGGACTCCTTCAGGGACTATACCGGCAAGAAGGCCTATATTCTTAATTAATGTACTGCTCATTCCTAAGGAACTGTACGGATTTTTCAATCAGGGGATGCATGTAGGTGTCGGTGTCTACAAACGGCACCACCTTGCGGTAGTCGGCCATGACTTTCTCCAGGCGGGGCGAAGTGTGCAGCGGACGGCGGAACTCTATGGCCTGGACTGCGTTGAAGAGCTCAATTCCAAGCACTGTCTCAACGTTGTCTACAACCCTCACAAGCTTGGTGGCGGCGTTGGAACCCATTGAAACGTGGTCTTCCTGGCCCTGGGAAGAGGGAATGGAGTCGCAGGAAGCAGGCCAGCAGAGGCCCTTGTTCTGGGATACGATGGAAGCTGCGGTGTACTGCGGAATCATGAAGCCGCTGTTGAGGCCCGGAGCCGCCACAAGGTATTTGGGAAGCCCGCGCAGGCCGTCTATAAGCTGGAAAGTACGGCGCTCGGAGATGCTTGCGAGTTCGCTCATTGCAATTGCCAGGGAGTCCATGGGGATGGCAATGGGCTCTCCGTGGAAGTTTCCGGCCGAAATCACCATGTCTTCGTCGGGGAAGATATTGGGGTTGTCGGTGGCGGAGTTGATCTCGTTCTCAAGGACGGATTTCACGTACATGATATTGTCCTTGACAGCACCGTGCACCTGAGGGATGCAGCGGAAACTGTAAGGGTCCTGAACATGGGTCTTGGGGCGGCGTATGAGCTCACTGCCTTCCAGAAGCTCCATGAAGCGTTCTCCCGTTGCAATCTGGCCCTTGTGCGGGCGAAGATGGTGCGTGAGGGGAAGGAATGGCTCAATCCTGCCGTCGTAGGCATCTAGGGAAATGGCGCCTATGACATCGGCCCAAGCCGACAGCCTCATGCTCTTTAGGATGCTCCATACGGCGTGGGCGCTCATGAACTGCGTGCCGTTAAGAAGAGCCAGGCCTTCCTTGGACTGAAGCCGGATGGGCTCCCAGCCCATTTCCTTCCATACTTCGGCCGAAGGACGGACCTTCCCTTTGTACAGCACTTCTCCAAGGCCGATTAGCGGAAGGCTCATGTGGGCGAGGGGAGCGAGGTCTCCGGATGCGCCCAGGGAACCCTGCTGGTAAACCACCGGAAGGATGTCGTTGTTGAACATGTCTATGAGCCTCTGGACGGTGACAAGCTGCACTCCGGAGTGGCCGTAGGAGAGTGACTGTGCCTTTAGGAAAAGCATCAGTTTAACTATTTCCGGGCGCACTTTGTCTCCGGCGCCGCAGGCGTGAGACATCACAAGGTTGTGCTGCAACTGGCTGAGGTCTTCCTTAGGGATTGTAACATTGTAGAGGGAGCCGAATCCGGTTGTGACTCCGTAAACTGGCCTTCCGATGTCTTCCATCTTGTGGTCCAGGTACTGGCGGCACTTTACAATGGCGTCTACGGCTTCCTGTGACAGGGTGAGCTTTTCTCCGTTATCTATTATTGCCTTGATGTCTTCCAGCGAAAGGCGGGCGTGTGATATCTGATGCATATTATTTTTCCAAAGTTTTTCTAAGTAAGTTTTCATCGGCCTCATTGGGGAGGGTAACCTTCAGGGAAGGAGTACGGGCCATTTCCCTCTCTATGGCAAAGCGGGCGGGGGCGTTACGGGCCCAGCTGCGGCGGGCGATGCCGTTGTTGACGTCCCAGAACAGCATTTCCCTGATATGGCGGGCGCTGTCATCGGAGCCGTCGATCACCATGCCGAAGCCGCCGTTGATGACTTCTCCCCAGCCAACGCCGCCGCCGTTGTGGATGGATACCCAGGTGGCGCCGCGGAAGCCGTCTCCAATAACGTTCTGGACGGCCATGTCCGCAGTGAAGCGGGAACCGTCATAGATGTTGGAGGTTTCGCGGAAGGGGGAGTCCGTGCCGGAGACGTCGTGGTGGTCACGGCCAAGCACTATGGGGGCCGAAATCTCTCCGCTGCGGATGGCCTTGTTGAAGGCGAGGGCAATCTTGGTGCGGCCTTCGCAGTCGGCGTAAAGGATACGTGCCTGAGAACCCACCACAAGGTGGTTTCGGCCGGCTTCCTCTATCCAATGGATGTTGTCACGCATCTGGCCTGCGATTTCGGCCGGGGAAGATGCCGCTATCTCCGAGAGCACTTTCACGGCAATTGCGTCCGTTTTCTCAAGGTCCTTGGGGTCTTCGCTCATGCACACCCAACGGAACGGGCCGAAGCCGTAGTCGAAGTACATGGGGCCCATGATGTCCTGGACATAGGAGGGATAGCGGAACGTGCCGTCCGGCTTCAGGATGTCTGCACCTGCGCGGGAACTCTCAAGAAGGAAGGCGTTGCCGTAGTCGAAGAAGTACATGCCCTTTGCGGCAAGCTTGTTGATGGCGGCAACGTGGCGGCGGAGGGACTCCTGCACTGCCTCCTTGAAGCGTGCGGGGTCTTCGGCCATCATTTTCTTGGACTCTTCCAGGGAGTAGCCAACGGGGTAGTAGCCTCCGGCCCAAGGGTTGTGGAGGGAGGTCTGGTCACTGCCAAGGTCTACGTGGACGTCTTCCTGGGCAAGCCTTTCCCAAAGGTCCACGACGTTGCCCACATAAGCCAGGGAGACGGGTTTCTTTGCCGCAACTGCCTCCTTGATTCGGCCTATAAGTTCCGTAAGGTCCGTGTGGAGTTCATCCACCCAGCCCTGCTCAAAGCGTTTCTCCGCGGCCTTTGGATTGATTTCCGCGGTGACGCTCACAACGCCTGCTATGTTTCCGGCTTTGGGCTGGGCACCGGACATTCCGCCAAGGCCGGCCGTCACGAAGAGCTTACCGGCGGGGCTGCCGCCCTGCTTGCGGGCCGCATTCATTACCGTGATGGTGGTTCCGTGCACAATGCCCTGAGGGCCGATGTACATATATGATCCGGCGGTCATCTGGCCGTACTGACTTACGCCCATGGCGTTGAACTTCTCCCAGTGATCCGGCTTGGAATAATTGGGAATGACCATGCCGTTGGTGACAATTACGCGCGGGGCGTCCTTGTGGCTGGGGAAAAGGCCAAGGGGATGGCCGGAGTACATGACCAGGGTCTGTTCATCGGTCATGGTGGCAAGGTACTGCATTGTGAGGCGGTACTGGGCCCAGTTCTGGAAAATGGCGCCGTTGCCACCGTAAATGATAAGCTCATGCGGGTGCTGGGCCACTCTTTCGTCCAGGTTGTTCTGGATCATGGCCATTATTGCGGCGGCCTGCCTGGATTTTGCCGGGTATTCGTCAATCGGCCTTGCATATATCTTATAGGAAGGCCGATACCTGTACATATAAATTCGGCCGAAATCCTTGAGCTCCTTGGCGAACTCCGGAGCAAGATCCGCGTGAAGGCTGGCGGGGAAGTAGCGGAGGGCGTTTTTAAGCGCCAGCACCTTTTCTTCCTGGCTCAGGATGTCCTTGCGCTTGGGAGCGTGGTTTATTTCTTTGTCGTAGGGCTTGGCCTCCGGGAGCGATGCCGGAATGCCCTGAAGTATTTCTTCTTTGAAGGTCATAGTTCTATGTGGTTGTTAACTTCTGTAAGTACCTGTTTTTCAAGTTCGGCTGCCTGTGCCTCAATTTCATCGGCTCTTTTAAGGAGCGGCTGGGCCGATGTCTTGTCAGTGAGCCCGGCGGCGTTTATGCGCACGTTGAGGCGGGCGCCGCGAATGCCTGCTACGGCTGCAAGGGCGGCTACGCCTGCGTCAGATGCGCTGGCGGGATTTCCGTTCCGGGCCATCTCAAGCGCCAAGGGAAGGGCCTTCAGGGCTGCTTCCATAGTGCGCAGAGGGACATTTGCCGCATTGAGCGTGGCTTCTTCAATGGCCTTTGCGCGGGCTGCTTTCTCTTCTTCCGTGCCCTTGGGCAAGGAGAAGCAGTCCATTATGCGGTTGAAGGCGGCGGTGTCTTCATCTATGAGGTCCAGGAGCTCGTCAAGGATGGCCTGGCCTTTTTCGGCAACATCACTGAACTCTTTCCAGCGGGCGTCCCATCCCCTCTTGTGGGCCGAAAGATTTGCGACCATGGTGGCGAGGGCAGCGCCGAAGGCTCCCATTGCAGCGCTTACGGAGCCGCCGCCGGGGGCTGCGGATTCCGACGCCGTTTCACGGGTAAAGCCTTCCAGGGTCATTTGGGCAAGGCCCGCCTTCTTATTATCTATAAGGTATTCGATTACTTTTTCGGAGGGGTTGAACGGCTTGAGGTCGTCAAGGGACATGGACTTCACGGCTATCTTCACTATCTCCTCTTCTGAAATGCCAAGAGAACGCTGCTGACGCTCAAGGTAGAAGCGGCCGGCCTCAAGAAGGACGCGCTTAGGAACCAGACCCACAATTTCGGCACCGGTAACGCGGAGACCACGGGCGGCTGCACAGCGGCAGACCTCCTCGAAGGCCACATGAAGGGGAGTGGCATCTATGTCCGTTATGTTCATGGATACCTGGGCAATGCCGTATTCGTCTATGTACCAGCCGATTGCCTTGGTGCCTTTGAGGGTGCCGGGAATCCAGCCATCTCCGCTGGGGTTCTTTCGGCCTTTTTCACGGACATCGAAGGCCACAGCCATGGCGCGGCGGGTGCTTGTGGTGTTGAGGTTGAAGTTCACGGCCACAAGAAAGCCCCTGGCGCCCACGTTTGTGGCACCGGCCTTCTCTGCAACGGCGTCCCACTTGCCGCCGAAATCCGGCTTGCGGGATTCATCTGACATCTTTTCCTTCAGGGCCTCATATTCTCCCTGGCGGCATACGGCAAGGTTCTTCCTTTCAGGCTTGAAAGCTGCGGCCTCGTAGCAGTAGCAGGGAATACCGAGTTCTTCATACAGCCTCTTTGCAAGGCCGCGGGCAAGTTCTGCGCATTCCTCAAGCGTAATTCCGCTCACTGGAATGAGCGGGAGGACATCCGTGGCGCCGCTACGGGGGTGGGCGCCGTGATGCTTTGTCATGTCAATCAGTTCCTTGGCCTTGGCGGCGCCGCGGAAAGCGGCTTCGCAAACGGGCTCAGGTTCACCCACAAAAGTTACCACCGTCCTGTTGGTGGCTTCACCGGGGTCAACGTCCAGAACTTTTATTCCTTCTACTTCCTTGATTGCCGCTACAATGGCATCAATGACGGTTTTGTCCCTTCCTTCACTGTAATTGGGAACGCACTCTATGATTCTTTTCATTACTTAAGTTTTAGTGTCTCCAAATTTAGTTATTTTTTCACAGAAAAATGCCATATTTGTGACATGAAACGTTTTTTAGGTATTATTCTTTTATTATTTGCGGTATGCAGCTGCCACACCAGGCAGGCCGCACTCCGTAACGGAGACCTTATATTTGTAGGTATTCCGCTCAGTTACAATCTTGAGGCAGATTCCATGGATTCCGCAATTTCGGCCTCTACCGGCAAGGAGGGTGCCCTTAACCTTATCCACGTGGCAATTGCGGAAGTGAAGGCCGATTCCGTCTGGATTGTCGATGCCACCATAAAGCACGGGGTAGATCGTCATCCGCTGGATACTTTCCTGACGGATTTCACGCTTAAGGACGGCTCGCTTCCGGAATTCATCATTAAACGCGTGGAGGGAGTAGATGCCGATGCCGCGGTTGAGCGCGCAAAGACCTTCTGCGGGAGGGCATACGACAAGTGGTTCCTGCCGGACAATGAGGAACTTTACTGCTCGGAGCTTGTGCAGCTCAGTTACCTTGACAATGGTGGGAAAGAGGTCTTTGACAGCGAGCCTATGAACTTCCTGGCCCCGGACGGCACCATGCCCATATACTGGGAGCAGCTCTTTGCCATTCTTGGCATGGATGTCCCGCAGGGGCTTCCAGGAACAAACCCTCAGAGGATGTCGGAATCTACAAACCTGACTTCTGTCCCCGTATCTATCCTGCCGGGTAAGTAGTTTATTATCAGTGTATTACGTACTGTCGGGTGCACCTGCAGGTGCACCCGAGTTTGTATAAGTGCTTGATAATTAAGAAATTTGTGGGCAGGATTAAAAAAGTAAAAAAATATTTGGAGATTAGAAATTTTGTTGTACCTTTGCGGTGTACTAATAAACTAATACACTCAAAGATATGATTGAAATTTCTAATCTCGGATTCAGCTACGGCCCTAAGCCGGTACTGAAAAACATCTCCCTGAAGGCATCAGAGGGCAATATCTACGGCCTTCTTGGAGAGAACGGAGTGGGTAAGACCACCCTTCTTACTCTTCTCTGCGGTCTCAAAAAGCCCCAGGAGGGGAGTATCACCGTTGACGGGCACAATCCCTTTAACCGTGAGCCTTCCCTTCTTTCAGAGCAGTTCTACCTTCCGGATGAAGTTGCTCCGGTGCATGCTTCGGCCCGGAATTTTGCAAAGGAGCATGGCGTGTTCTGGCCCAAATTCTCCTTGGACAAGTTCGTTGCCGTCCTTTCTGAGCTTGAGGTGTCGGCAGATCAGAAGATGGATGCAATGTCCGCCGGCCAGCTCAAGAAAACCTGGATTGCCTTTGCGCTTGCATGCAATGCCAAGTACTATTACATGGATGAGCCCACAAACGGCCTGGACATCCCTTCCAAGGCCCAGTTCAGGAAGGCCGTCACAAAGTACACCGCAGAGGATTCCACTCTCATCATCTCCACGCATCAGGTGCGTGACCTTGAGAACATCATAGACCCCATCATCATCCTTGACAACCAGGAGGTGCTGGTGAGCGCCACAATGGAGGAAATTTCGGCCAAACTCTTCTTTGACTATGGCACGGAACTTAAGCCCGGCGCGCTTTATCTTGAGCAGACTCCCGGCGGTTGCATCCAGGTGTACCCCAATTCCACCGGAGAGGAGAGCAAGGTAAACGTGGAGGCCTTCTTCAATACCGTTCACGCCCACAAGGACGTAATCAAGACAATGTTCAACCTCTAATATTATAAGGACATGAATCAGACTTTTTCTTCCCAGAGGTTCTGGACCTATTTCAAATACGACCTCACCCAGATGTGGAGGCGCCACTCCCTGGCTGCAATCCTCATTGGCGGCGCCAGCGCCATCTTCTATATCCTGTGGGTCATGTTCTCCCTGGTTTTCAGCCAGCAGTGGACCACTCCTCCCATTGAAGCCCGCTTTGTGGTGTTCATCATCGCCTTCACCATCCTGGAACTCTATCAGGTGCGTACCTACGGCTATATCACAGATAAAAAGGAAGGAAGCTCATGGCTCATGATTCCGGCTTCCCGCACAGAGAAGTTTGTGTCCATGCTCATAGTGAGCCTCATTGTGGTCCCTTTTCTTTTCATTGCGGTGTATGCCCTTCTTGACGGCTTCCTGAGTCTTGTGGATCCCACTTACGGAAAGGCGCTTGTGGCAGGTTTCTCCGACGTTTATGCAAAGTTCCTTGAAGGACTGGCCGAAATCAACAGCGAATCGGTGATAAACCTCAATCCTTCAAGTGTTTTCATCCCCAGCGTGATTGGCTTTTTCTCCAATTTCATGTACTTCCTGCTATGCGGCATCTGCTTTAAGCGCAACAAGCTTGTGGGAGCCATCGCCGTACTGTTCGGCATATCCACCGTTCTGTCTCTGCTCATGGGATTCATCATGCCCGGCGTGTTCGAGAACTGGGACCCCAATATCTCCGAGGAGACGGTCCAGATGTGGGTGCGCAATACCATGAATATCACCACTGCCATCACTTGCCTTGTCGCAATCGGCCTTGGCTGGGGCATTTGGCACAGGATCAAAACCATTCAACACTAGAAAGCTATGAACTTCAATACAGACAAACCCATCTATCTCCAGATTGTGGATGTGATCTGCAACCGCATCCTGTCAGGAGAACTCAAGGGAGGGGACAGGATTCCTTCCGTGAGGGAATACGGGGCCGATATCGGCGTAAATCCCAACACCATGATGCGCTCCTATGAGAAACTGACCTCTGACGGCATCATTTTCAACAAGAGGGGAATAGGCTATTTTGTGGCCGATGATGCCCGGGAATCCGTGCTTTCGGCCCAGCGGAAGGAGTTCCTGGAAAAGGACGTTCCCTCCATCGCCGCCCGCATGAAGCTTCTGGGGTTGGACTCCTCGATTTTCGATAAAAACTGATTATTTTGGGTGAAAATGTGGTAAAAAAGGCCTAAAATCCGTTGTGATAAGCATTTAAAGCACTTTTTTTTGAAAAAAGTTTGGAAAGTGATTTTGTTTTCATTAAATTAGCACTCGAAAACGGAATTAGCCAAGTTACTAAACATTAATACATTAATTATTAACCTCTAAACCACATCATCATGGAAGCTATTATCGCTAAGATCAAGGAGCAGATTGCTGCTATCGAGAAAGACATCGACAAAGTTGACAACAAGGCTGCACGCGCACGCGTTCGCAAGGCTACCCTCGCCCTTGAGAAGATTGGCAAGGAGTATCGTAAAGCCAGCATCTAATCCAGGATCTTATCCAGAAAAGAAGCAGACCTCTATGGAGGCCTGCTTTTTTGGTTGTGGAGTATATATATAAAACGCGATAGGTGCCCTGTAGATGCTTATGGGAGCAAGTCCAAAACTATGTGTAAACAATCCGCCACAGTTTTGCATCAACATTCGTTTGTAATGCCGATACGGTGGCGGATAACCTTTTGATATTCAGCGGTTTATTGGATTGTTTGGGATTACCGGTAATCCCAAACAATCTCGCAAATAGCTAATAATAAATAACTTAACTGGCACCAGCTTTCAGCTTGGACCTGGTCCAACACCTCCCTGGTACTGGCCGCACACGTTTCAAGGTGTTTTTGTTTACGTTGAGTACCCAGTGGTACTGACCATGCACGTTTTACCCCTAAAATGTGCACATTGAGTACCCGAAAGTACTGGCCGCGCACATTTGATGGCATTTTTGTGCATGCCGAGTACCAGAATAGCCCAGCACGATGCAAAACTCCTGCAAAACAGTATCTTGAACGAGGTTAAGGACGCCATTGAGAAGTCATATTGAAAAAAAGCTGTTTGACAGTTAGATAAATCGCAATTTTGGGTGATAAATCCCTTGCGAAACACGCAAAACTTTGACCTCGGAAGCACCCCCTGTGTCTCATCAAGAGGGATGATTTCTATCTTCTCGCAATACTCCTCCAAATTAATACCTTTCGATAACGGTTTGTCCAAATTAATGACAATCGTTCCATTGCGTGCCCTTCCGGTGCAGGCGGTCAAAACGGTAATAATCAATAAAACAGCTATTTTTATTCTCTCCATGGTTTTATAGCCTGGGCGTCCTTATAATCCTTATAACGAGTGAAACTACATAAACAATCATTCCGTAAATAACAGGGATCAAAAGGGCTTTCACTCCGAATAGAATGCCCGGAGAAATCAGATCGAAAATACTGGAAACAGTATCCCCCTTAACCGCCGCCACTTCTTGAAGCGTGGACAGAAATTGATAAAGAGGAATAAGAGGAGACAACAGGCCTGTCACAAGGGTAATGATTCCAATTTCCTTCACCCATGCAGGCGCCTTCCATGCGGCAAGCAGCAACCCTACGAAGAGCACGGTGATAAGAGACATGATGAACAGTCCTCCTTGAATGAAGAGACTGGGAAGAGTGATTAGCAAGTTCATGACAATATCATTTTGATTCTGCTGCAAATTTACGCTGATTTGTTGATATTCCTGCTTGTCAAAGCCCCTCCAAGACCCGTCAAATCCCCCTGAAGCCGGAGGATGAAAACTTCTTTCGGCAAAAAAGGCTATCTTTGCTTTGCCGATGAAGAAAACACTGATCATACTTGGTCTTTGGGTGGCCGCCGTTGTGCTGATTGCTGCCCTGGTTGTCAGTATGGGGTATTCTTTCCCGGAAGCCCTCTTCATCGGCGTTCAGTTTCTCCCCGGCGTTTTAGCCGCACGCTACTTTCTATCCAAGATATCATTCCGGAACAAAAGCGCCGGCATCCGGGATGCCATCTTCGTCATGCTTGCCATCCTCGTTGCCGAGATTGCACTGGTGGTAATGGCCAGTATCATAATCGTCCACATGCGGCACATTGTAATATGGTGGCAATATGATGACTATCCGGAAACCCTCTTCAATCCGGTCTTCATCGGCATGGTGCTGGCGCTCCTCATCGTTGGCGACACCACTATTAGTCGATTCCTGGACAGACGATTTCTCGCGCCTCAGAAGCCCATCCGATTTGTTTCAGAGCGCAAGACGGTATCCCTCCATCCTGATGAGATTCTCTACATCGAATCTAACGACAAAGAAGTTACGGTCTATGCCACCGAAGCCCGTCGCTTTCGCAACAAAACCGGCATAAGCCAGTGGGAAAACCTTCTGGGGCACAACTTCCTGCGTATCCACCGCTCCTACCTGGTCAATACCGCTTATGCAAAACTCGCTTCGCCAGATACTGTAACTGTCAACACAGCAGAACTCCCGATTTCCCGGAAGTATAAGGAGGCCGCTCATTATACCCTATCCAGTCATCATAATAATCTGGGATAAGGATGCGTAGCAGTCGGGGGCATCGGCACTATAATTGCAGCCATATCGGCCATATGAAAACCCGCGCTATCATACTGTTACTCTTATTGTTGCTCCCTCTTGTTCCGGCTATGGCACAGGAGCAAGAGGAATTCGAAGCGATACCGATGACTTACCAGAAGAAAAATCCCAGCTTCAATGATGGTGATGCCAATGACTTCTCGAAATGGGTTAACGAGCACAAGAACTACCCGGAAGAGGCGAAAAAAGCCGGAATTGAAGGCAGGGTAACGACCCAATTCACCATTACTAAAGAGGGAAAACTCATCAATGTGAGGATTCTCAGGGGCATTCATCCTCTGCTTGATGAAGAAGCCATTCGCGTGATTGAATCGGCTCCGCAAATATGGAAGCCTGGTGAAAAAAAGGGTAAACCGGTAGATGTAACGTATACTTTCCCGGTCATTTTTAAACTGACGGACTTAGGACCTTATACGAAGGATAAATGAAGATAAAGCTTCATATTTGTGTATGCTTATTGGCCCTCTTGTTTCTCCCGCTTTATAGCTGGGGCAGCACGACGCGTCAGATACGCGACACGCTCATTATGAACAATGTCAAGTATGCTATAAACACCGCCCCGCTTGGTCAACTGGATTCTTTGCACTATTGCTCATTAAGGGATCAAGTCGGCTTTAATGAATTCTTTTCTTGGAACTTTCGGGGTTATGTGGCCACGTGGCGTGTAGATGGCAATAAACTCTATCTTGAAGCATTGGAGACGGGCCCCGCCAAGGCCGATTTTAGGGAGGCCTTAAAGGATTTCAAAGATAGTCGCGGTAACATTTTTGCCTCTTGGTTCAGTGGGACCGTCATTTGCGGGACAGGCCCCCTCCTTTGTGCATCGGGAATTGGATGGGATGATTTGAATGAGACCGAGGTAGAACTAATCATCAAATCTGGTGTTGTGACGGCATCCCGTCATTATCAAAATAAACGGCACAAAGGGACGATAAGCAGGGATCTGATGCTTCAAGAATTACCCAAGAAGTTTAATCACAGAGACTTCCCGGAATTGAAAGGGTTCAGGATAACAACAAAGATCATCCCGTCAAAGTATGATAAGACCGGGAGAATACTGGATTGGACCGTGGAGTATCTGAGATGGCCGGAAGACGTAGAGACGGAAGTGCAAGTCCGCCTTACAGCGGCGCTCAAAAAAGAGTTTTTGCAATTCGACTGTACAACCTACTGTGCCGATGGCAGGTGGTTCTGGTACGAGCGGAATCATGAAGGGATCTATTGGCCTCTATTTTTCAAAAAAGAGTACTTCGTCCCGGCAGAATAAGTTCACGGATACAAATTGATACCTTAAAACGGTTGTTATTCGCCGCAATAGCGTCCGGCAAACAGCACGGCTCCTGTGCTGGCTTCCGTAATCAGATACAGGAACGGATGATTGGCGTGGAATACTGCATGGGGGTTGGGGCCGGGAGAAGTAACAAACACTACGGCAGAAGAGACGGCGGCGGCTTCCGAACCTTCTTCGTCCACTTTGATGGCGGCATCCTGCCGGACAAAACTCAGGCATAAGGCATCTGGAGACATCGCGCTGAAATCGGCCCTGGTATCATCGAACGCCCTGGGCATTCCCATCGCTGTAAGGATGTCGTTCAGTTTGATGCCGAACTTGGTTTCAAATCGAGGGAGCCACAGATCTACCTCGCTAATCCCCATGCCCAGGCGGTAATTGTTCCAATCGGCCTTTTTGAGTTCGCCGATGATATCCGGAATCCCGTAACCCGTCTTGGGCAGGAACACCATCATGGAGAAGGCTCCGTTTCCGTAAGGGAGGTTTACCACCTGGTAAATGTCATTCTCGGCATATTGGTAATTCTCGGCCTGCTTCATCATCTTCACCTTCTGACCGGCACCGTTGGTAAAATCTTCATCTGAGGTGGCCGACTTGTCGAACATGAACTTCCACTCGCTCTTGAAATACAGTGCGTTGAACAGATAGCAGAGCATATCGGCACTGACTTTCTCCAACACTATCGGAACCATTCCGCCCGTATGATCAGAGCACCATTGGTTGATTTCTGTCACGGCCGCATCACTATCGGAGAAATCCATCTTAAATACAAAAGCTTCATAGTATTTACCCACCGTTGCCTGATAACTGTCTAACAGTGAATACTGTTGGTTGACCACGATGGCATTGGCGATGCTCAGGGTAGTCTTTTTGTCCAGTTCCGGGAGTTGCTGCAGCATGGACAGGCAATACTCGTTTACGGCATCGACCTCACCTTTCCCATATCCGAGCACTGTGCATATTTCATCGGCGGTTTCCCCGCGGGTGCCGTCCAGAATCATCCCCAGCAGGAATTGCATGCTCAGCGGGGAAATGATATAGTTCTCTTCTGTGCCGTCATTGATCCGGCCGATGTAGTCGAAGGTGAAAGGAAGGCCCTGTTGGACGAAATCAGCCGATTTCGTCGTAATCTCTATTTCCTGGTAGGGGTTGTCCGGTTCATCATCTTTATTTTCTATCTTCTCACAGGAGATAGCAACCATAAGCAGGCTGGCCGCTACAGCCAATCCGCGCATCCATTTCATTGACGATTTTGTTCTCATAATATCCAAATGCAAAGTTATCAAAATGTTACAACATACCAGCAGCTTGTCGAGAACCAGTTCCGCAGATAAGGAATCCTGTCCATACCCAGCTTCAGTTTGACAGGGTGCAGTCCGAACTTGGCTTTGTAGTGGGGATTGATGAGCCAGAGCGTCCGGTCCAGCACCTTGCAACCTTTCATCTGACAAAGCTTTTCAAACTTCTCTACGGTCATCCTGGAACGGCGGATGTACATCAGTTCCTCAATATGTCCTTCGGTGTCTTTGAACAGGCGAAGGATTCCCCGGTACAGAGGCTTCGGCAACAGGTGTATCCACGGCAGGACGCGGAGTACTTTCCGGGAACAGGTCTGTTGATGGCCGCCGAAAGGCATCTGCCAAGCCGGGAAAGCGAGGAAAGCCACCCCACCAGGTGCCAGAAATGCGCGAATCTGCTCCAGGAACCGGCCTTTGTCTTCCGGAGCAATATGCTCCATTACGTCATGTACCAGCACCACTTCAAAAGGCTTTTCCGGAAGCTGGAAATCAAAGAAATCGGCACAAAAGAATGCTCCATCTGCACCATTCAACCGGAAATAGTTCCTGGCATTTTCAATCTTCTTTGCGGAAAAGTCAACCCCGGTCACTTCGCAGCCAATCAGCGCAAATGGCAGGAGATTCCCGCCTTCGCCACATCCCACTTCCAGGATACGGGTGCCACCGGCAATAGGGATGAACCGGCGGATATAATCGACATAGAAGGCCGTTGAGGTCTCCACCAACTCATCAAAGTATTGATGTCTGTCCTGATATCTGTTTCCCATCCGTTCCGTTTTTCTATATGACTGAACGGACAGGAAAATACTGCGTGCCTCAGAATGTCAGCCGCACGCCGAACGGGACGGCAAACTCGACGGGCTGTACCTGGCGGATGGTTTTGATGCCGCCTGCGGTATCAAAGTAATATCGTATCTGAGGTTCTACATACAGGCCAATCCATGGCGTCAGGTTGTACTGGAGGCCGATACCGGCACCTGCCGACAGCTGAACAGGAGCCTTGAACTTCATCGTATTCTGATACGTATACGCCACGCCATTATGATGCTCGCTGTTTTGGATGCCGGCAACCGGAATCTCCAGCTTGCCAAAGGCCGATGCATTCAGGTGCAGATTTCCCTTGGACCAGACCGTATAGGAGAGGCCGAAAGGAACACCCACATAATGTATGGTCTGTCGGTTCTTGATATAAAGCGTATCGAGGCCGATGGTGTGCGAACTGCGCAGCCGTGTGTACTCCAGGCCGGTCAGTATGCTCCAGCGGTCATTCAGGCCGATGCTTGCGCTGAGTCCCAGCGTGAAAGGTCTTTCATATTCGGCCTTCTCTTCTACCGGCTTCGGATTCGGGGCCATAACGTCAGGGACGGCTAACCGTTCTGCGATATCCAGCAGTGAATTATAGTAAGCAAGGGAATCGCCGGTGCTATAATGGCCTTCCATTGATTGCACTGCAGCGAGGAAATCGCCCCAGTCCGTCACCTTTGTATCCGGTGCCATGACAAAGGAGGATGCATCGGCCAGAATACCGGAGCCCATCACAATAGGAGCGGCACCCGCAATAGGGCCAGGGAGTGCCGAGATGGACGGCAGAAGTCCAAGAAGGTTCTTCTTTTGGTGGCCGATAGCATCGGCCAGTAGAGGCTGGCTGAATGTAGTTGCCTGTTGTTCAGGCCTCTGAATGATGGGCTCCTGCGTGGATGCCTGGAGAGTGACAATTGGTATAGGACTGATATCTATCGGCATCAGTCTATGCCTAATCGCTTCCGCATTGGTGGACTCCGGAGTTGTATCAAGGGGACTGGCTTCCGCTGTCCGGATACGCTCCATTCGTGTCGGAGTTGCAGGAACAGACAACGAGTCCACCGGAATTACGACTTCTATGCTGTCTGCGCCATTATTCACTACCACAGGTTCATTAGGACCAGGTGTCGGTTCCGCCTCTTTATGTAGCAGCAGCGGCGTGACAATCAATGCAATCAGCGCTAAAAGCGCCAGCCAATACTGCTTTAATTCCTTCTGTAGCACCTGGCGGGCCCGGAAAAGATTGGATGAAGACGATTTTTCCCCGATATGCAGCAGAGCCCCAATCTCCTTGTGCGAAAGTCCCTCCAGCACGGACAGGCGGAACACCTTCCCGTACTGCTCCGGCAGGCGGTCAATCAGCGCCATCAAATCTTCATACGGAGGCACGGGATACATCGGCTCATCCGGTACATCCTCCATGTCCAAGTCCTCCTGCGGATGCGTGAAATGCCGGCTCTCCTTAAGATAGTCGATGGCCATATTCTTCACGACGACCCCCATCCAGGCATCCAGCTTATCGGGATTCTTTAGCTGGCCGATAGAGGACAAAATGACGATGAAAGCATCATGCAGCAGATCTTCAGCTACCTCCTGGGAGTCCACATAATGCCGGCATATCCCCATGAGTTTCCCGGAATAACTGCGATAGAGGGCCTCCACTGAAGCGGAGTCCCCACGTTTGCAGCCATCCACGAGTTGTCTTTTGTCCATGCAGCCTTGAGCCTATTTATATTATAGACTGCAAATTTACGAAATACTGCGTGAGGGGGCAGAAAAAAGTGAGTCAGTAAGATGTAGGCACAGATTTGCCCGTGTGGTGGAAGATGGATATATTTGAGAAATTTTCATTTTTTTCCAACCTTTCGGGCGGGTTTTGCGTTATAGCTATGTAACCGCCCCGGAAACGGGCCATGTTGAACATTTTATTGATACAGTTATGGTTTATAAACTTATCGCGGAATTTTTTCAGGCATTGATTCCCATCAGCATCTGCGTCGTACTGCCTGCGTTGATTGTCTGGCTGATCGGGAGGGTGAAGCAAAACGAGACCAACCGCAAGGCTGAGATTATGCTCAAGGCTCTGGATAATGGAGCCAAGATTGATAGCGACTTCTTCAAGTCCCAGAGCAATAGCAAAACCATCAAAGAGCGTCTTCTGGGCCGATTGACCGGTGCCTGCGTAACTGGCTTGCTTGGCGTGGCTGTTCTTTCAGTGGCAATCTATATGGGCTGCACCCTCGATTGGTCGAAAAATGACGATGTTATTATCATGACAACCCTGCTTGGCGGGATTCTCCTTGCCGTAGGCGTCGCACTCTTCATTGTCTATTTCTCCGGAAAGAAAATGCTTGCAAAGGAAATCGCAGCCGAAGAGAAACAGATTGTCGAAGGAAAATAACGAATGACCCGGGAGCGGTTCATCTCCGAAGCGAGGGCGTGTCAGGGGCAGCTGCGGCGGTTCCTGGCATCGCTATGCGGGGATGCCGCCCTGGCCGATGACATTGCGCAGGAAGCGCTGGTGCGGGCCTATGTAATGTCGGACCGTTTCGCGGGCAGTTTCAAGGCCTGGCTGTTCCGGATTGCCTACAACTGCTTTATCGACAACCTGCGGCGGGTTCCTCCGCCGGCGGTTGATTTGAATGCTCCGGAGTCCTTGCACGTTGCCGGCAAGGAAGAATCGGATGCCGCATTCAGACATGAGGACCTGAAACGGGCACTCTCCAGGATTCCTAAGAAGGAACGCGCGGCCATAGTCCTGCATTATTTCGAGGACCTGCCGGTCAAGGAAATAGCTGCAATCATGGACATCCCTGTCGGAACCGTAAAGTATTATCTATCAGTTGGTCGCAAACACCTTAAAGAACACATTCGCTTATGATGGACATCGAACAATACCTTCGAGACAACAAGCCGGAAATGCCGGAAGAAGGCCAGTTCCTGGTAGAGACCAACGCCCGCCTCTGCAACGTGGAAGGGGTGAAGAAGTGTGTCGATGAGGACCGGCACCGCGGACGGGTAGCGCTTATTATTGCACTGGGCGCCGGGCTTGTGCTGGGCTGCCTGGCCACGTTGTTGGTGCTATTCTATCAGCTGCCGTCCATTGAGGTGAACTCATCGGCCCTTGCCAGAGCTGTGGCCGGAATACAAGAATGGAAGGAGTTCCTGATTGCCCTCATCGCCGGATGTGCCATTGCCCTGGGCGTGGTGTTTATGAGCAGGAAGAAGGAGGCGCTGTAATTACGGCGGGCCTGTTTCTGTAGGCTTGATTTTTGCGGGAATCATCGGCCTGGTTTACTACTGACGAAGAATGACCCTCCGGGACCGCATATCACTCACCTGGCGCTATGGGAAAGGCATTTTCCTGATTGGTGCGGTGTATAACCTTGTGTGCGCAGGTCTCCAAACCTTAGGATTCTCTTACACGTTCATGGTAGATTCTTTTATTCTGAAAGGGGTCCTTATGGCCATTACCCTGTTTTTGGTGAAGCAATTCCGTGACAGGGATGCCATCTTTTTCTACATCAACCTGGGCCTTTCACGCAGGAAATTGCTCATCAGTGTCATTCTGATAGACTTTCTCTCACTTGCCATCCTCATGACCGTCACGCTCCTGATCTATGGATAAACACAAACTCATAGTGGACAGCGTGGTGGTTCGCTTTAGTCAGAAGACGGTCCTTAGCGGCGGGTATATCACCTCCGAAACCGGGATGGTCACCGGCCTTCTTGGTCGCAACGGTGCCGGCAAGTCCTGCATGTTCCGTGCTCTCATGGGCGGCCTCCGGGTAGAGAACGTGATGGTGAGCATCGATGAAAAACCTGTCGACAGGCAGACCATCGGCCGATACATCAAGTACTTGCCTCAAGGCCGACTTATTCCGGAAGGGATGCAACTTCACCGGGCCTTTGACTTGTATGGTGTGAACTACTGGACCTTTGTCAATAGGGTGCCAAAGTTTTCCCGCCATTACGATTCTCATATCTATGAACTCTCCGGTGGT
Source organism: Bacteroidales bacterium UBA4230 (assembly GCA_002395605.1). Classification (GTDB taxonomy): domain Bacteria; phylum Bacteroidota; class Bacteroidia; order Bacteroidales; family UBA932; genus Cryptobacteroides. The sequence goes on along the minus strand of DGXO01000019.1, from coordinate 10,023 downwards.
GAAGCACGGCTGGTAGAATTGTACCTGGTGCTTCTGAGCGACGCTCCTTTCTACATCCTGGACGAGCCGTTTACACAAGTCGATCCCGTGAACATTGATGAGGTAAAGGCGCTAATCCAGGAATGCAGCAAGGACCACGGCATCATCGTCACGGACCATAACTATGACGCCATCTCCTCCGTGGCGGATAACCTTTTCGTGATTGCCGACGGTTACACCAGTCCTGTCCGGAGCCGGGAAGATTTGGTCCGCCACGGGTATCTTAGGGCTGAGGATCTGTTCACCTAAAAAAATACGCATAAACAAGGTGAGTTTATGCGTAAAAATCGTAATTCGCTGTTCTTTAGCGTATTTTGTGGAGTATAGGGGAGTCGAACCCCTGACCTATAGATTGCGAACCTATCGCTCTAGCCAACTGAGCTAATACCCCGGTTTTGGGAGTGCAAAAATACGGGATTTCCTGCAAAGATGCAAGAAATCCCGTATTAAAATCACTTAGCTTATGAACTGGGCCTTGAGGGCGTCTATCTTGGCGGGGGCGTCAGAGCCCTTGGCGCCGAAGTAGAACTTGATCTTGGGCTCAGTGCCGGAAGGACGGACGGTTACGACGTCTCCGGCCTCATTGTAGAACTGGAGCACGTTGCTCTTAGGAAGGCCTGTTTCTTCCGGTTTGTTGTAGTCGATGACCTTGACAACGGGGCTGCCGGCGATTTCCTTGGGAGGGCAGGCGCGGTAATCGGCCATGATTTTCTGGATTTCCTCTGCGCCGGATTTGCCCTTGCGGACAATGTAGACCATCTTTTCTACGTAGAGACCGTATTCCTTGTACACCTTCTGGAGGAGCTGATAGAGGGTGAGGCCTTGCTCGGCGGCCCATGCGGCGCATTCGGCAACTGCGCAACCGGCTACCTGGGCGCACTTGTCGCGGACAAAGCAACCGAGGTTGAAGCCGTAGCTTTCTTCGCCGCCGCAGATGAATTCACTCTTTCCTTCCTGCAGTTTCTGAACTTCGGCAATGTACTTGAAGCCGGTGAGGACGTTGTAGCACTTTACGCCGAAACTCTTGCAGATGGCGGCGATGAGCTCCGTGGTGACGATGGTTTTTACGCAGTACTGGTTGCCGTTGAGTTTGCCAAGTTCCTGCCAGCGCTTGAGGATATAATAGGTAAGGAAGCTCCAGGTCTGGTTGCCGGTGAGCTGGACCATGTTGCCGTCGTTGTCGCGTACGGCGATTCCAAGGCGGTCGGCATCCGGGTCCGTGGCGAGGACGAGGTCTGCACCGGTTTCATCGGCCTTGGCAAGGGCCATGGCCATTGCTGCGGGCTCTTCCGGGTTGGGGGAGGCGACGGTGGGGAAGTTGCCGTCCGGGACTTCCTGCTCAGGGACGTGGATAATGTTCTTGAAGCCGATTCTCTTGAGGGCTTCCGGCATGAGGTGCACGCCGCAGCCGTGGAGGGGAGTGTAGACAATCTTGAGGTCACTGTGCTTTTTCACGGCCTCCGGGGAGAGCATGAGGGATAGCTGGTCTCTCAGATAGAGCTCGTCCACCTCTTTGCCCATGATTTCAATGGGGGCTTTCTTGGTGCCCGCGGCGGGCTGGAAACGAACCTCTGCGGGGTCCTCTATCTTGCCTACTTCGGCCACGATGTCTTTGTCTACGGGAGCGGTGATCTGGCCGCCGTCGCTCCAGAAGACCTTGTAGCCGTTGTATTCCTTTGGGTTGTGGCTTGCCGTGACCATGATTCCGGCGGTAGCCTTCTTGATGCGGATGGAGTAGCTGAGTTCCGGGGTGGGGCGGAGGCTTTCAAACAGATACACCTTGATGCCGTTGTTGGAAAGGACTTCGGCCGAAATTTCCGCGAAAAGACGGGAATTGTTGCGGCTGTCGTGGCTGATGCACACGCTTGCGGCGCCTTCCACATGAGCCTTTATGTAGTTTGCGAGGCCCTGGGTGGCCATGCCAACGGTGTATTTGTTCATGCGGTTGGTTCCAACACCCATAGTGCCGCGAAGGCCGCCGGTGCCGAATTCAAGATTGCGGTAGAAGGCGTCTTCGAGGGTGGTTTCATCGGTTTCCATCAGATGTTTTACCTCTGCCTTGGTTTCTGCGTCAAAATTGCCGTCGAGCCAACTTTGGGCTACTTCTTTGTAGGATTTCATGTTATGTGGTTTTATAAATAATCTTAAGCATACAAATTTATGGATTATTCCGTATTTTTGCAACATGGAGTTTGCAGATTTCATTTTGGCACATGACGGGGACGACCTTGGGGCGCTGGCGCTATCGCGTGTGAAGTACTTGGCGGATGTGGAGGATTTTGACCTGGCGCTCACAACGCTTGAGGTGCGGCGGAAACTTCGGGCCAAAGTCCCGCAGTGGTATGCCGTGCCGGAGCTACGCTATCCTCTGAGGCTTTCCGGAGAGCAGTGTTCTTCGGCCGAAACCGCATTCTACAAGGCTTCCGTGGCGGCTTCGGCCTGCCGCGCAAACTCGAATCCCTCATTACTGGCCGAAAATGCGGGAACTCAGTCAGTTCCTGAAGTGAAATCCCTCATTTGTGGCCGAAAATGCGGGTTTTCAGTTGCGGATCTCACCGGCGGGCTGGGAGTGGACAGCTGGGCATTCTCCAAGGTGGCTTCGGAGGTGCTGTACAACGAGATGCAGCCGGCCCTTGCTGCTGCTGTGGAGCATAATTTCAAGGCCCTTGGCGCAGATAATGTACGGGTGAGATGCCTTGAAATTGTCCCGGGGAATATTGCAGAGGTTTTGGACGGATTCAAGCCAGATATAATTTTCATGGATCCCGCCCGGCGTGCCGAAGACGGCCGGAAGGTGTTTCGGCTTGAAGACTGCCACCCGGATGTGCTGAAACTGCTTCCGGAACTCTTTGAAACGGCGCCGCGTGTACTTTTGAAGTTAAGCCCCATGGCCGATATCACCCTGGTGTGCAAGCAGTTATTCGGAGTAAAGGAAGTGCATGTTGTTGCTGCCGAAGGCGAGTGCAAGGAACTGCTGCTCCTTCTTGAGCGCGGCTATGAAGGGGAGTACTCCACCATTATGTATGAAAGTGGCGCGGTTCTATGTGTGGACCAGGTCCAAGGGCAAAATGGACGAGGTGGCATTACCCTCGGTGCCGGCCAGGTTCTCTTTGAGCCGGGGAAGGCGCTGCTAAAGGCAGGGGCGTTTGACCTGCCGTGCCGGTACGGGCTGCAAAAGCTCGGGCGCCACACGCACTATTATATTGGTGAAGTCCCTAAGGAGTTACAGCCATTCGGTAAATGTTTTGAAATACTTGAAGTGCATCCGCTTAATAACAAGATAATCAAAGATTTAGGTAAACGCTATCCGCAGGCTTCAGTTACTGCCAGAAACATTCCGCTTACATCTGAAGAGCTCCGGAAAAAACTGGGTGTGAAAGACGGCGGCACTGTTCACATTTTTGGCCTTCACTCAGATGCGGAGGGCAATATACTAGTGATTTGTAGTGCGGGTTAAGTTGTTGATATACAGTAGTTTACTGAATCTTTTGGGATTACCGGTAATCCCAAAGAACTCTGTAAGTTATTGAAAATTAGTTGGTTAGACTCCACCGCGCCGGCATTACAATGAAGGGTGGAGGAGGGGGAACTCCCGGCACCACTGCGTGAGGGGGCAGGAGGAGCATTTGGGACTGCGGGCGGTGCAGGTGTAGCGGCCGTGGAGGATGAGCCAGTGGTGGGCTCTGGGCCGAAGTTCCGGCGCGATGTGCCTCTCAAGGTCCTGCTCAACGGAAAAAGGGGTGGAGCCATCAGAGAGCCCCAGCCTGTGCGAAACCCTGAAAACGTGGGTGTCTACGGCTATCACCGGTTTGTCATAAACCACTGAAGCAATGACGTTTGCGGTTTTTCGGCCAACCCCGGGCATGCGCATGAGGGAATCTATGTCGGAGGGTACTTCCGAGCCGAATTCCGTCACCAGCATGGAAGCCATGGCAATGAGGTGGCGGGCCTTGGCGTTGGGGTAAGAAACGCTTTTCACGTATGGGTAAACATCATCGAAACTGGCCGAAGCAAGAGACTCCGGAGTTGGAAAGCGCTCAAACAGCGGGGGCGTGACCATGTTCACCCTTTTGTCCGTGCACTGTGCGCTGAGAATTACTGCCACAAGCAGCTGGAAGGGATTGGCGAAATGCAGCTCCGACTGCGCAATGGGCTGGTTTTCAAGGAACCAGCCGATGATGGAATTGAATCTTTCTTTTCTGGTCATGAGATTTCTCGACTCGCTTCGCTCGCTCGAAATGACAAGTGACTACAACTCCTCTATGTCCACATCTATGGCGCTGTCCTTTTTCTCCTCGCAGTGCTCTCCCTCGCAGGTGAAAACGCGGCCGGGGTATTTCTCATAGATGTAGCGGTTGTGGGTGACCATCACAATGGCGGTGCCTTCCTTGTTGAGGCCCTGGAGCAGCTGGAGGATTTCGTCTGCGGTTTCTGGGTCAAGGTTGCCAGTGGGTTCGTCGGCGAGGATGACATTGGGGTTGTTGAGGAGGGCGCGGGCGATGGCTATGCGCTGCTGCTCCCCGCCGGAGAGCTGGTGGGGCATCTTGTGGGCCTTTGTTCCCATGCCCACGGCTTCGAGGACCTCCGAGATCCTGGCATCTATGCGGGAGCGCTCCTGCCAGCCGGTGGCCCTCAGGACAAACTCAAGGTTGTCTTCCACGGTACGGTCCGTGAGCAGCTGGAAATCTTGGAAAACCACGCCAAGTTTACGCCGAAGGTAGGGGATGTCCTTGCTGCGGAGTTTCCGGAGGTTGTATCCGCAGGCCTCTCCTTCACCGCTGAGAAGACGGTTTTCCGCGGTGACCGTGCGAATGATGGAGGTTTTGCCGGAGCCAACCTTGCCAACTATATACACAAGGTCTCCGGGCATGATGTCCATGTTGAGGCCGTAGAGCACTACACTTTCTCCGTTGAGGATGTCGGCGTCCTTGAAGTGAATGAGAGGTTCCATAAAGATTATTCTAAATCAAGGCAAAGATAACGAGAAAAATTCGTAAATTTGTCAAAATGTTCTTAAGGATGAAAAAAACCATAGCGGCAGCAGCCGTAACTCTTATACTCTCAACGTGGGCGCATGCCCAGGACTGGTCCCAAGTGAGGTCCCTTTATGATGCCGGAATGTATTCGGAGGCATCGGCCGCAGTGGAGGAATTCTCTTCCCCGGAGGCTGTGGGCTGGAGGGCCCTCTGCGCTCTTGCAATGCGCACGGACGACTCCTATGCCCTTGCCGACGACTTCCTCCTGAGGTTCCCGGAGCACATCCTGGCACCGCAGGTGGGGTACGCCTACGGCCTGGACCTTTTTGACGCAGGAAGGTACGAAGAAGCCCTCCAGAGGTTCAACCGCATTTCCGTGGAGGACCTTTATGAAGACCAGAAGGCCGAATTCACCTACAAGCTTGGCTACAGCGCTTACGGCGTAGGAGAATGGGAGAGGGCTAAAGGCCTGCTGGTAAGGGCCAGGGGCTTCGGCTGGAACGACTATTCGGCCCCGTCCTACTACATCCTCGGCTACATCAACTACGCCCAGGGCAATTTCAAGGATGCGTCGGAGTGGTTCCTCCTTGCCGCCAAGGACCACCGCTTCGAGGCCCTCGCGAATTACTACGTCCTTGAGTGCCGCTTCAACGAGAAAGACTACCAGTATGTGGTGGACTTCGGCGAAGACCTTTTCCATAAGGTCCCCGAAGACCGCCAGCCGCACATGGCCCGCATCATGAGCGAGTCCTACCTTGTGCTTGGAGACGTTGAAAAGGCCCGCACATACTACGAGAAAAACCTTCAGGACAAGGTAGCCCTCACCCGCAGCGACTACTTCTACGCCGGGGAGGTCCATTATCTGGCCGAAGACTGGGCCGGCGCCGTGGAGAATTTTTCGGCCATGGAGGAACGCACGGACTCCCTTGGCCAGATGGCGTCCTACAACATGGGCTACAGTTACATAAAACTCAGGAACAAGGTGGCCGCAATGGGCGCCTTCAAGGAGGCTTCGGCCCTTTCCTATTCCCCTGAAATCCAGGAAGACGCCTTCTACAACTACGCAAAACTCGCCTTCGACCTTGGCCGCGACACCGCTCCTTTCCAGGAATACATGAGGCGCTGGGACGCAAAGAAAAAAGGAGACCAGATTTACTCCTACATGGCCATGGTGGCCCTTCAGAACCACGACTACGAGGCCGCAGTGGCCGCCTACGACAACATAGAGGAACTGGATCCCGGCATGATGTCCAATTACATGAAGGCATACCTCCTGAGGGCCAGGGAACTAATGGAAAACGGTTCGTGGCGCGCGGCGGTGCCTCACCTCAAGGCGGCCGCTTACTACAGCCCCAGAAGGGACGGCTTCAACCAGCTTGCCCGTTTCTATGAGGCCGAAGCCCTATACCGTGACGGAAAATACCAGGACGCCCGCAGCATACTCACGGACCTCTATAACCTGCAGGCCCTGAGAAACCGGAAAGAGGGGAGTCTAATTACCTACAACATGGCCTACACCTATTTCAAGGAGGAGGACTATGAAAGGGCTCTCAGGTGGTTCCAAAGCTACCTGGAGGGAGACTTTTCAGTTCAGGGCTCAGATGCCCAGACCCGTATCGCAGACTGCTATTTCCTGAAGGGGGACTATGTTACGGCCGTTGCCGCCTATGAGCGCCAGATGACCGAATACCCGGACCCCGACAACCTTTATCCCGCATACCGCGCCGGCGTTGCCAGCGGCCTTACCGGAGACAATGAGAGGAAAGTCCGTTTCCTTGAGACTGCAAAACTCGCCAATCCTTCGGCCCCGTTTTACGGAGAGTCCCTCTATGAACTTGGCCGCGCCTATGTGGCCCTGAAGGACACAGATGACGCTGTGCGCGCTTTCCGCACCCTCAAGAGCTCTACCCAGGACCCCAATCTCGAGTGCCGCGCCCTTCTGGAACTTGGCATGATAGCCCGCAACGAGGGCAACTCCGACGAAGCCATATCATACTACAAGCAGGTTGTGGACAAGGGCGGAGACTATGCCGAAGACGCCCTCCTTGCCATCGAGTCCATTTACCGCACCCGCGAAGACCCCGATGCTTACCTTGCGTATGTGAATTCACTCGGCTCCAAGGCGGGCCGAACAGAGGCCCAGAAGGAGGAAGTGTACTTCTCTTCCGCAGAGCAGGTTTACCTTTCCGGAGATTACGGCAAGGCAACGGGCGCCCTCCAGTCCTATCTAGAGAGATATCCTAATGCCACTTACGGGGCAAAGGCCCGCTTCTATCTGGCCGAATGTCACCGCATAGGAGGAAGCAGGGAGCAGGCCGCAGACCTTTACCTGGCGGCCATGGACGGCGGCCTTGACGGCGCACTTGCCGAAAGCGCCATGATGCAGTACGCTACCCTTAATTATGAAATGGGCAACTTTGGGAAGGCTTATGGCGCATACCTCAAGTTGAGGGATGAAGCCAAGCTCCAGGAGAACAAGCAGGTTGCCGTAATCGGCCTAATGCGCTCTGCATTCAGGGCCCGCCAGTGGGAGGACGCCCTCACAGGCGCCCGCGATGTCATGGACCTGAAGTCGGATAATTCCGCCATAAACAGGGAAGCCCTGTACGTGAGGGCAAAATCCTACATGAGCACCAGCCAGAGGGACCTTGCCCTTGCCGATTTCCGCACCCTGAGCGCGGATCCTTCCACGGATGAAGGCGCCGAGGCCGCATATATCCTTATCCAGGACCAATACGACAGAGGCTCATTTGATGGAATCCCGGACGCCGTATTCTCCTTCGCCGAAAAAGCCGCGGGGCAGAATTACTGGCTTGCGAAGGCTTTCATCGCCCTTGGAGACACTTATGCCGAAGAAGGGAATCTGTCCCAGGCCCGCGCCACGTTCGAGAGCATCCGTGACGGTTATACCAGCGAAGGTCCCCAGGACGATGTCCTTGACCAGGTGGAGCTAAGGCTTCGTAAACTTATCTAGAGAGAATGAGAAAGAAAATTATAATATCGGCTCTTTTGCTCCTTGCAGCGGGGGCTGGCCTTTCATACGCACAGAACCTTGACCCTACGGTTGTGGTCACAAACACTTACGCCCAGCAGGCCGGGGTGGTGGATAAACCCTCCCAGCTGATGGAGCTCCCGGATTCCGTAATGCGCTTCAACCTGGACGTGGATTATTCGGCCCTCAGCGTGCCCTACCGCGGCGCCTACGAGTTCAAGCCATACCTTGTGGAACTCAGGCCCACTAAGCGCGCATCAGGGGAGTCCCTGCTGTACCTTGACGGCGGCATTGGATATTCCCTTCATCCGGAACTCACCGCGGTGTGGACTCCGGTCCAGAAAGACTACCTCAAACTAAACGTTTACGCCGCCCACAGGTCGTATTTCGGCCAGTATCATGATATAGCCCTTCAAAACGGATGGTTTTCCCCGGACGGAAACTTCTCCCAGGGTGCGCGCATGCGTAATCTTGCCGGCGTAAACGTCCTTTACACGTGGTCCGGAGGCCGTCTGGAAGCAGGCCTTGGGTACCGTGGCATCTTTGCCCAGGACAAGATAAGGCCGAATGCCGCCTATAACGCCGCAGACTTTGGAATAAGGGTGGAAAGCACCCCCGATGCCAGCCTGTACTACATTTTCCGCAACCGCAGCACCGTAATGTCGTCGCCGCTTGGCTCGGAGTCCCACATCTTTACGGAAGGTGGAATCGGCACCAGGTTAGGGGAGCACTACCTCAGGCTTGGCATTTTGGCCGATCTCATATCCACCACACCTGCCGCAGCCGGAAACATTGCCATTACTCCGCGCTATATCTTTGAACACGAGGATTTTACTTTTGACCTTGGAGCAAAGGTTTCCTTCATTTTCCGCTCCACCCCCAATTTCTATTCGGCCACAACTGCCCCTTCAGGATACACGTTCCCTCTTTTCCCGGAAGTGAAGGTGACATATTGCGTGAGCCCTGACGCCCTTGCCCTTTACGCCAATGTAACCGGCGGGTATGAGATGAATACCATAGAGTCTCTTGCAGATGAAAATCCCTTCCTGGCATCGTTCGCGGGCTGGATGGACGCCTCTGTGGAGCGCATCAACGCTGCCATAGGCGCCCGCGGCAACATCTCCGAGCGTTTCCACTTTGATGTCAGCGCCGGCTACGCCCTCAAGGCAAACGCCCTCATGTGGGGATTCACGGACGCAAAGGCCCCGGCTTTCGGCTATGTTCCCAAATATCACATGTTCTATGCGCAGCTCAAGTCCGGATGGAAGGGAGACCGCATAGACGCGGATGCCGATTTATTGTTCAGGAAAACCAGCCTTAACGAGGAAGCATTATTTGCCCCGCCTATGTTTGAGGGCAGCGCGAAGGTGGTTTACAACTGGGGCGGCCGCATCCGTGCAGGCATCACTTTCAATGGCATGACGGAGCGCACGGCGGTTAAGGGAAGCCTTCCCGGTTACGCAGACCTCGGCCTTCTGACGGATCTCCAGATGACCCGCAGGCTGGGGCTTTGGGTCAAGGCCGGAAACCTCCTTAACCAGAGCGTCCAAAGGGTTCCTTTCCACGCCGAAAAAGGCGTTTATTTCACCGTTGGCGCAAGACTTGTCCTGTAGGCTTTTTTCTCTTGTTTTTATCGGGGATTTTTACTATCTTTGTACGTTTTAGAGAATACGTACAAAAATGGTAGATACAGAGCAAATGAAAGAGGCCGAAAAACAGTATTCGGCAAACAGTATCCAGGTTCTAGAAGGCCTTGAGGCAGTGCGCAAACGCCCCTCCATGTACATTGGAGACATTGGGGAGCGCGGCCTTCATCATCTGGTATATGAGGTGGTGGACAACTGTATAGACGAGGCTATGGCCGGGTACTGTACAGACGTAGACGTTAAAATCCTTGAAGACAATTCAATCCGCGTCCAGGACAACGGCCGTGGCATCCCTACCGGCATGCATGAAAAAGAGCACAGGAGCGCCCTTGAGGTTGTGCTCACGGTGCTTCACGCCGGCGGTAAATTC
>DGXO01000016.1:34629-48069 GCA_002395605.1 Bacteroidales bacterium UBA4230 | reverse complement strand
GTGATGATTTCGGAGAAGTCCTGGGTAAGGGCCACCGTGGTCTGCGCGTTCTGCGTATTTATGGTGGCGTAACCCATGTTGTTTATCATGTTGTAGGGGTTGGAACCGGTCTCGGGGTTGGAGAGGGTTCCGTCGCTGAACACCTTGGGGAAGCCGATGGGCGTAATCTGCATTACGGTGTTGTAGATGCTTCCAAGGCCTGTTCCGGGCTGGTTCTTCTTGGTGAACTGGGTGGAGATGTCCATGCCCAGGGTGGTGGACTTTGTGATGTTGATGTCCACGTTTGTTCGGAAGTTGAACCGGCTGTAGTTCATCTGGGAATTGTAGCGGTCGTTCTTCTCCACGTTGAATATACCGTCCTCGAAGTAATAGGAGCCGCCTGCGTAGTAACGCACGTTCTTGGTACCGCCCGTCACGTTGACATTGGCCTTCAGGGTCATGGCCTGCTCCTTGAAAATCTCATGGATCCAGTCTACGTTGGGGTAGAGGTCGGGGTCGGCCCCGGACAGGTACATGCGCTTTGCGTAGTCGTCTATGGTGCCCGGCTTCATCATGTTGAGGTAGTCTATGAACTGCTGCGCCGAAGCCATCCTGGGCAGCTGGGTGGGGGAAGTGAAGCCGCTCTCAATCTTGGCGTTGACCTTAGGCTTGGACTCGGAGCCGCGGCGGGTTGTGATGAGCACGATGCCGTTTGCGCCGCGTACGCCGTAAAGGGCCGTGGCGGTTGCGTCCTTGAGGATGGAGAAGGAGGCAATGTCCTCAGTGTCAACAAGGTCCATTGAGCGCTCCACGCCGTCTACAAGAATCAGCGGGTATGAGTTTGCGCCGAAGGTGTTAACGCCTCGGATCCAGAATTCGGCACTGGAACCGGGCTCACCGGTGTGCTGTACGGCCACAACGCCGGCAAGTTTACCGGCAAGGCCCGTTGAAAGCTGGCCGATTGGCGCTTTTAGCTGTTCGGCATCAACCGTTGTGATGGAACCGATGATTGAGGCTTTCTTCTGGGTACCGTAGGCAACCTTCACCACTTCCTCAAGCTGGTTGGCCTGGGGAACCAGTTTCACTAGGATTTCCTTTTGGTCGCGGACCGGAACTTCCTCGTCCTCGTATCCCAGGAAACTCACAATGAGGATGTCGGACGGCTTTACGGAGATCTCAAACTCACCTGCGCCGTCGGTCATGACGCCGCGGGTTTCGTTCTTGACGGTGACGAAGGCTCCGGCGACGGGAGTCTCGGTCTCGTCAAGGACACGGCCCTTCACGTTGCTGCTCTGGCCCCATGCGGGGAGAGCTGCAAGGACGGCAGCCACTGCAAGTAGAAGCGTTTTAATGGTCTTTGTCAAGGACATACTGTTATTTGGTTAAACGTTATTCAAACAAACTCTGGAGCCCCAGGAACACGGAATTTTCCGGGACCTGCAGTATGAGGACTCCGGGAAGGGCGTTTTTCAGGGGGCGTATCATAAGGCTCAGTGACTTTGCTATCTGGCCGCCAAGGAGGAGGGTTTCCACCCTCATGTCCATAAACTGCTCCCTCAGGGCCTCTCCAAGGACGGTTCCCACCTGGTGGTACACTTCCATGGCCTCAATGTCTCCGGCATAGGCGCGCCTTGCTATGCTAAGTGCGCTCTGAGTGCCGTCCCCGGTTTTACGGGCATAGGCAATGCGGATTCCGCGGGCGCTTACGGTGTCTTCCAGGATTCCGCCTTGGTAGGGAAGGTTCCAGATGCTCTTTGCGGGAGAGCCGGTTTCGCTTTCCTGGATTTCACCGTCAATGGCGTAGGAGTATCCCAGGCCGGTTCCCATGGTCACAAGCGCCGTGATGCCGTGGCCCAGGCCAAGCTGCCTTATGGCGCCCTTCAGGACGGCGTTTACGTCGTGCATGAAGCGGATGTCCGGAGATTCTTCGCTGCGCTCAGAATGACAGATTAAATCCTGGAAGCGTTCTCCGTACACGGAGGCAAACTTGTGCTTCATGAGGAAGATGCCGTTTTTGTAGTCGAAGGGCCCGGGAATGGCTACGCCGATTTGTGAGATTTCGGGCTTCTGTCGAGGTGACACAGCGCTCCTCAGGGCTTCGGCAATGACCTCCCGGCTCCCGTCCGATGAGATGGGAATCTGGCGGCCGTCGGCACACTTTATATAAGTGCCGCCTATGTCAAGCAGGGTCAGACTCATATCCGTCTCTGAGGCAGGTTTTGTGTACTCTGATGGGCTCTTTGCCAAGGTTCTCTATTACGTATCTTCCCATGGACGCCGGTACGCAGGCAATTTCCATGAAGTCAAGGTCAAAATAGCGCTCCGGGTGCTCTACGCTGCGAATCCGGATATGGTCTCCGTCTACCAGCGTAAGCACGTGGAACTTCTCTCCCCTAGTGTCTTGCTCGCATTTTTCCTCAAACTCCAGGCGGCGGAGGGATATGTACATTTGGGGGTTCTCTCCAAGGATGTACTCCTTCCAGCCATTTCCTTCGGCATCAAGGCGCGGCTCCTGAACAATGTATTCAGGGCTCTTGGGGTCATGGATAACGCTGTAGCGGCGGTCCTGGCGCACGTTTTCCTCTCCAAGCTTTGTGTGGATGGGCCTCTGCTTGCCATCGAAGTCCAGGCGGAGGTAGTCGTACATCTTATATGTATATGAGCCTATTGTGAGGGAGCCTATCTCCAGGATAACCTGGTTTCGGCCGCTGGAGTGGATGGTCCCGGCGGGAAGCATCACCTGGAGGCCGGGTTTTGATTCCTCGTAGCTCACGTACTTCATGTAGTCACAGGGCTTGTGCTCGGTATCGGCCGCCTCAATCTCACGGAAGAAGGCGGGGATGTCGGCGTCGTCCCTGAAGCCGATGAAAGTCTTGGCCTCGTGGCCGGTTATCACAACATAGTAGCTTTCGTCCTGACGGCCGAACTCGTTGTAGTTCTCCACGTTGAACTTGCCGCCGGAGTGGCACTGGATGCTCATGTTGCCGGTGCTGTGGTAGGAGTCGTCCCAGTTGAAGCGGATGGGGAAGTAGCCTTTGTACTTCTTTACGCAGGCCTCTCCCATGAGGTTTACGCCCTCCTTGTGCACAAAGGAGCAGTAGTTGATGTCCAGTTTTTCGGCCCCGGCTTCCACCAGCACGCTCACCTCCATGGGAATGAAGTCAAACACCCACGCGGCGTTTCGCATCTCCTTGGGAAGGTTACGGAGTTTGGTCATATAAGAGCCGCCCCAGACGCCCTCAAGGTAGCAGGGCTTGGCGCGGAAGGGATACTTCACAAGCTGCGCGCAAATATCGGCAAATGTGCCGAAGGGCATCATCTGGAGGTTGGGCCTGTCGTTGTCCAGGAAGTAGTAATCCAGTTCCCCGCCGTCGAAGAGCTGTTTACGGAGCTGCACGGCGTTCTCGAAGTCGCAGTAGTAGCAGCGGCGTATGGTGCGGTTGATTATTCCCGTGTGCTTCTTGCCGATGTTGGCGTACTCTCCGGCCCTTATCCTTAGCATGGAGTTCATGGGGGTTATGTCAAACCAGCACTTTATGTCATACATTCCGCGGAATTCCTTGATGAGGCAGCCGTAGCCGTACACCAGCACAAGCGTCCCGGGGGCCTTCAGGGCGGGGATTTCCTTCTTGAAAGCCTCCACTTTTACGGGGTCCATAAGGCCGATATACCCTCCGTGATACACCTTTCCATAAAGGAGGGTGGGGTCTATCTTCTTGTCCCAGATAAGGAGAGGGTCAATGATGGAGTCAATCTCCTCTCCGCTTTTGAAGGTGCGGGCGGCGGAGTCCACGAACTCTATCTTGAACCCGAAGACGTCGCACTCACGGGCCAGCAGGCTCACAAAGAGGTCCCATTTGGCGGTTGTGTAACCGTCCAGGGCCACTATGGCGCCTTCCGTGCGCACTTTTTCCGCAATGGAGGTCATGAAGGCCTTGGCAACCTTCTGGGTGCCGCCTCCCTTGATTGATTCAATTGTCTTTTTGCTCAGTTCCGGCCTGTTCACGGGTTTGGGGTCGTGATAGGGGAACGGGTTGTACATGAATGACATTACTGCAAGTTATAAAATTCAAATCCCATTATTGCTGCAAGGTCTTCAAGCTGAGCCCTGCAGTCTCCGTCTACAATGGCATAGTGCTGGGTGGCGCCAATCCTTAGGACCTGCTCCCAAAGCTGCTTCACGGGCACCTGAGGCTTGAAAATGGTGTGGCTGTATGTGGCCAGAAGATGCTTCTTGGTGCTCTGGGGGGTGTCTTTCTCGGAGAGGCTTTCGGCAAGGAAAGTAATGAGCTTGTACTTGCCGCCCTGCTCATAGAGGCCCGCCACGGTCTTGAGGCCAGGGCTTATGCGGTACCAGGCGAACGGCGCTCCGGCATACTTCCAGTTGGTTTTGGCAAAGCGGACGTCACGGGAAATCACAACATTGTCCTGCCAGGCGGGGTCGTTGTGGTCGTTGGGGCCGGCGTGGCCGCCTGCGAATGTTCCAAAGTCGTCCTCAATGTGGAACGGCTCTATGAAATTCACGTGCTTTCCGGTGAGGAGTTTCAGGATATAGGTGATAAGACCCGCGCCGATATCGGCCTCAGGGACCAGTACGCTCACGTTTTCGTTGAACCACTGCGGGTAGAAGCCCGCGCGGCAGCCGGCGGTGCGGAAGGTGGCCTGGTCTATGTCGTTGTACACATAGCAGTCTATGCCGTTCTTTTCGGCCATCTTCTTTATGGCAAGAGTGGCCTTCACGCAGCCTATGAACTTGTCGTACTCAACGTCCGGCATCATCTTGTAGCGGGAGGTGAGGTTGTTGGCGTAGGTCTCCACTTCTTCGTCGGTAAGCGCCTCTATCTCAGCGCCGTAGTCGGAGTAGGGGAGGTAATGGATTTCCGGGCCGATTTTTGTGAAGAGGTCGTAGTTGTCTATGTAGGTGCTCCACATGGCTTCGTTCATATTGGCCATGAGGCCAACGGTGGAACGGCGGAGGATGGCCCTCACGCGTGCGGCTTCGGCAAAAACCCTTACCTTTTCCGTTATCTCCTCCCGGGTGCCCATGACGGTCTTGACGCCTTTCCGGGGGATGCGCTTGATGCTGCCGGAGCCTTCCAGGGAGCCAACAAGGGTTCCTGCGCAGAGGTAGTCCACAAAGTCGTCATCGTCAAGGGTGGTCTCGAATGTCATCCTGGGCTTTGCCACGTTGGCAAAGATGATGGGCATGGCGGGGCAGTCGCGGAGGAAGCGGATCCATGCGAAGTCTTCGCTCCATGAGAGGAATTCGGCATAGACAAAGTCTACGTCCTTGTCAAAGAAGAGCTTGAGGGCTTTTTCGGCATCCTCTCTCTCATATACGATTCCGGGGTCTACAAGTTCCAAAAAGTCCATGGAGGCCTTGATTTCCTCCACGGCTTTCTCCTTTCTCTCTCCGTAGGTTCCGCGCTTGGGACCGTACAGGTTCTTGAACCTGGGGGATGCTACAAGGAGCAGTCCGGCCCGGGGTTTTCTGGTTTTAGCTTCTAGGGTCATATAGTTTAGCGTTATCTTTATTATAGTGTTTATAGCTTACGTACAGGCAGGCGATGCCGCATACCACCCAGATTGCCCCCAGGATGGGGAAGGTGGCGTTGAGGCTGCCGGTAGATTCCTTTATTATGGCAAGGATGTACGGGGCGGTTGCACCCACTGCGAATCCGGTCATTATCATTGCGCTGGAGCAGCTTGCGTGTAGGTGCTCCGGAGTTACGTCGTAGAGAGCTGCATAGATGTTGGCGTCAAAGAAGGCCCTGAAAAAGCCCCAGCCTGCAAAGCACAGGTACAGCAGCCAGATGCTCTTTACGCTGCCCATGAAGGGGAGGAACGCCGCGCCAAGGATAAGGCCCGCGCCCTGGATTATCATACGCTTCTTGGGGTCTTTGGCGGCCCATTTGTCACTGAGCGTTCCGGCAATGAGAACGCCGATAAACGCCGCTACATAAGTCCACAGCATGGAATTGAGCCCGGCCTGCGCTCCGGTTTGGCCGAAGTTCTCCTGAAGGAACGTTGGCACCCAAGTCATGTATCCGGTAATAACGAAGATGAATCCGCAAAAGCCAAGTGTGACCATAAGTGCCGTAGGTGTTGTGAACACGGTTTTGAAGCCGTCCCAGATTGATACTTTATTCTTATTGTCATCCTGAGCGGAGCGTAGCGTAGTCGAAGGATCTCCCGCCCCAAGTGATTCGCTATGCCCAGCCTGTCTCTCTCTTGACACGGAAAGGGGTGTTTCGGTGTCACGTGGTGCGTCTTTGAGGCGTATGGCCATGACGGCGGCCCATACAACGCCGGCGCCACCAAAGATGTAGAAGGCGTACTGCCACCCAAGATGGTCTCCGATGTATCCCGCAAGCCAGCCTGCCAGAATAACACCTACATAATATGAGGTTTGGTGTATGGACATGGCTCTTGCGCGGGTATCGGTGTGGTACTGCCCAAGCAGGGAATAGTTTGCCGGGCCGAAGAAAGCCTCTCCGCCACCCGTTGCAACAGAGCGGGTGAGAATGAGAAGGAACACCCCGTTTGCAAGGCCGGTGAGCATTGTGGCCACGCTCCAGAAAAGGATGCTGAGAGTAGTGACCCATTTACGGGAAAAACGGTCTCCTACCCAGCCTCCAATGGGAACCATTGCGGCATAGAACAGGTTGAAGAACACAGCTATAAGGCTTACCGACGTATCCGTGAGGCCCAGGCTGTCCCTGATGAGCGGCAGCACGGAATTGAAGACCTGACGGTCTCCCTGATTCAGGAGGTACGCAACCCACAGAAGGGCCAGGACCTCCCACTTATACCATTTTGCACTAGTTTTCATCTGTGGTGTACTGTGGTGCAAAAATAGCAAGAATTATTATATTTTGCAATACCGATACACTAAAAACATTCTATTTGCTATTTTCGGCCTAAAAACGTCTGCCGCGTAATCACTTGAGCCTCACCTCATTATGAATAGTCGGGTGCACCTGTAGGTGCACCCGAGGTTGCATAAGTTGTTGTTTGTCAGAGAGTTGAGCGCCAGGGCTATTTCCGCAGTTCAAGGTCCCAGGGGACAATGCGGGTGGGGAATTCGGCGATGCGGAGGGTAGTGCAGCCGTAGGGGATGAGCTGTATGGTAGTTTCAGGGCCGATATCATAGCCGTCCTCGGTCCAGTAGGCCACGGCGCCCACAGAACCGTTATACTCCTTCCAGCCGGGAAGTTCCCGGGCGGGCACGGAGATGCTTACAGGGGCGTTTTCAAGGTTCCAGGGATATGCCGAAACAGTCTCTGAAAGGGATACGGTGCAGTCTTCGGCCTTGAAAGAGTCCCGCATGAGGCAGTAGTTCCAGGGGGTGGGGGAGGTTACTTCCCAGGCGCCCGGGCCGAACCACCGGTCTTCCCCGGAAAATTCCTTCCACTGCCAGTTTTCTTCCATACGGAGGGCATACACAAGAGGGCCGCGGACAACGGTCCAGGCGCCGCCGTACCACTCCTCGGTCTCGACTTCGGCCTTGAAATCAATTGTAATCAAATCTCCGGAAGACCACGTGCGGCTTATCTTGAACACTCCGAAACCTGGCCGGAGCTCCTGAATCATGCCATTGATGTTAATGACTCCGCCCTTGCTCCAGGAAGGGACGCGGATGACAAGCGGGAACTTGGTCTTTTTGACTGAACCCTGGAACTTCACCTTCATTGTAACCCTTTCGCGGAAGGGGTAATCGGTTGTCTCTGTGATAGTTACAGGAATACCTCCGGCGACTTCGGCCTTTACCGTGCAGGGCGCGTATAGCATGGCGGCAAGGCCGTGGTCCTCGGTTCCGTACCAAAGGTTTTGCGTGAACTTGGGCCAGCCCTGGTGCATGTTGGACACGCAGCAAGGGTATCCGTTAAGCGTGCCGAACATGGTGTCCGTCCCATAATGAGGCGTGGAGAAAGGCCTGTTTTCACGGGTGCAGGCAATCTGGTTCACCTGCTGGTAGTACTGTTTGGCGGTGAAGTCGTCGTTCACCTGAGTGGGGAGGGCGTTGTAGGCTATGCGCTCCAGGGCATCGGCCCAGTGGCAATCTCCGGAAAGGCGTAGCATCTCTTCCAGGGAGAACATCATCTCCACGGCCTGGCATAGTTCGCTTCCGCGGGCGGGGTCTCCGAATTGGAGCTGCTCGTCACCGGCCCAGAGGCCTGTAGGGAAGCCTACGGTGTGCCGGATCACTTCCAAGGCATGCATGGGGGCTACAAGGTCTCCGTCCCAGTTGGAATATTTCCACCACACAACCGGGGCTTTGAATCCCTGCGCCAGGTTAACCGTATGGATGCCTCCCTGCGGGCCCCAGAAGCTTCCTTCGCGGAACATGGTGCCCCAGTCCCTGGTCTGGGAGTGAATGAGGTCGGCAAGTTCCAGGAGCCACTCTTCCCCGGTAATGCCGTGGAGCCATAGCACCACCTCAAGGTTGTCGGCGCCGCGTTCTTTTCCCCAGAAAGACCAGTGGTCCAGGGGCTTTTCCGGCAGCGTCTCCAACTGGTAGCGGAAGTACTTTGTGAGGCAGTCGATTACGCGGGAGTCTCCCGTTGCCGAATAATACTGCTTCAGGATATTCAGCGCCACCATCTTCGGCCACCAGTCATGCGCTTTCCCCCTTTGGAGGCCATATACATAGGGGTGGTCTTCGGCCGGGCCGAAATACCCGTTCTCCTGCTGCGAGGACAACATTGCCTCCACCCACGCCTGCGCCTTGGCCTTGAGAGTGGCATCGTCAAGGATATAGGCAAGCGGCAGCAGCCCGTCTATCCAGTAGGGACCCCGCTCCCAAGCGTCTCCGTCACCGCCAAGCCAGGCGTTGGAAGGGCCCATCACCTCCGGATATACCTCGTCCAGATGGCCCGTGAGGCCGCTGGCCTGCCTCTTCAGCTGCTCCAGCAGCCAGCCTTCGGCCTTTATGGAGCCAAGTGGAAGCTCTTTGTACTGGGCGGCGGCAGTCACCGATATCAAAATTGCCAAGGTGGCGGTAAGGATTCTATTCATGGCTGAGTGTATATTCAATGTTCCATCTAAAATTGTGCCTGGGAAGGACGGAAATGCGGTTGTAGGGCTCCAGGCAAGCTATGCGATGGTTGGCCCAGAGCACGGTTTTGAATACGGGGACGTCTCCTTGGATGCTAACGCGGAGCGGGCCCTCGGAGATGCTCATGGCGTATGGCATGCCCTCTTTTCCGGCTTCATGGATGTTGCCGGTGTACACGGATTCACCCTTCTGAAGTTGCCTTGAGAAGCGGATTCCGCTTTCCGTGAAGCCCACGGAGTCGTATTCGGCCCGCCAGGTGCCTTCGGGCCGAAAGGGGAAGTCTATCTGCCGGGATGGTCCGATTTCAAACTTCCCAAAGGTGAAGAAGTTGTGGTTGTACACATCTCCTTCATAGGCCGAAAACGCCTTGTAGCAGTGCCTGATTTCAAAACTGTTCTCTCCCGTTACCGCAATCTCCTTGGTGTAGTCGTAGTAGCCTTCCAGGATGTGCCTGAAGCGCATTCCGTCCACTTCCCACCTGCCGGGGGCCACAATCCGGTACAGCTTGAAGCGGTCGTAGGGCTCCGGGCCTATGTCTATGAGGCCCACGCCGGGTTTGAGGAGGGTGTGAGATTCCTCGGCAGCGCCCTCCGGGCGGCTCGGAATGACAGGGGAAGGGCCGGGAGTGACGGGCATCGGCGAGAATTCTTCGGCCGGGCCCAGGACGGCGTCGTGCATGGTGGGGGAGTAGGACTCGAACCACTGCCCGCACATCTCTATGCCGCTGAAAACCAGCGACTTGAACACGCCGCCTCTGTCGAAGCGCGTGCCCTTGTAAAAACCGTCCTGCGGGGTATGGAGTTCCAGTGTCACAGCACAAAGGTAGTATTTTTTTGCCGCCAATCCATCTATAATGCCTTAAATGGTGATTTTTTGTACTGGCGGCTTGTATTTCGGCCCTAAACGCTATTTTGCTTGCCGCCAGTACAAAAAAACGGCCTCAGAAGCGTTCTAATTGGATTGGCGGCACGGCCGTATGTCTTTGGACCTGGTCCAGCGCATGTTTGGACTTGGTCCAGTACCTGAGGCCACGGCGTTACGCAAAAATGCGGGTTTTTGCGTAACCAAAAGCCTTTTGGGCTGCTGATTACACAGAAACGGCCATTTTTGTGTAAACAGATGCCCCGGCAGGTACTCCGCACGGGCTCCGTCGCAGGTCTGGCTATGGAACGTCGCAGGTGGCGGGCCAAAGTGTCGCAGGTCTGCGTTTTTGGGCTGAACTGCGACGCAAATTGGCCGTAAGGGACAAAAACCGTCGCAGATTGGCTATTTTTTACAGACCTGCGACGTCTGCGTCATAGACCCGGCCGTATGTCTTTGGACCTGGTCCAGCGTGTATTTGGACTTGGCCCGTTATGTCTTTGGACTTGGTCCAGCAACTGAGGGCGCGACGTTCCGACAATATGGGATTTTTTTCGTACCTTTGGAAACGCTAAACGCATACTCGTATGAAAAAACTCCTTTTGATTGCCATCGCCACGCTCACCGTTGCGGGCTGTGCCCAGCAGTACAAACCTACCCTTGAAGAGAAGGTGGAGGCCACGCTTTCACAGCTTACGCTTGAGGAAAAAGTAGCCCTCACGCATGCCCAGTCCAAGTTTTCAAGCGCCGGCGTGCCCAGGCTCGGCATTCCGGAGTTGTGGCACACGGACGGCCCGCACGGAATTCGGCCCGAAGTCCTTTGGGACGACTGGGACCAGGCCGGCTGGACCAACGACAGCTGCACGGCCTTCCCCGCCCTCATAAACCTTGCCGCCACCTGGAACCGTGACATGAGCGCCCTCTACGGAGACTGCATAGGGGCCGAAGCCCGCTATCGTAAAAAGGACATCCTGCTGGGCCCCGGCGTGAATATTTGCCGAACCCCTCTGGGAGGCCGAACCTTCGAGTACATGGGCGAGGACCCGTACCTGGCATCGGCCCTTGTGGTGCCCTATGTGAAGGGAGTGCAGCAAAACGGCGTTGCGGCCTGCGTGAAGCACTTTGCCGCCAACAACCAGGAGATGCGGCGCACCGCCACAAACTCCATTGTGGACGACCGCACCATGTACGAGATATACCTCCCGGCCTTCGAGGCTGCCGTGAAAGAGGGCGGCGCCTGGGCCATCATGGGATCTTACAACCTTTATAACGGGCAGTTCAACTGCCACAACTACAGGCTCCTGCAGGAAATCTTGAAGGGAGAATGGGGCTTCGACGGGGTTGTGATAAGCGACTGGGGCGGCTGCCGCAACGACGACGAGCCAATCACCAACGGCCTTGACATAGAGATGGGCACCTGGACCAACGGCCTCAGGGGCGCCGCCTCCAACGGCTACGACGAATACCACCTTGCAAATCCCTACCTCCAGCGCCTCCGTGATGGCAGGGCCACGCAGGAAGACCTTGACGACAAAGCCCGCCGAATCCTCCGCACCATCTACCGCACCTCAATGAGCGAAGAGCCCCACTATGGCAGCTTCACCTCTCCGGAGCACTTCAAGGCCGCCCGTGACATCGCCGCAGACGGCATAGTGCTCCTCAAAAACGACGGCGCCCTGCCGCTGGCTCCCGCCAATGGCAGCAAAGTGCTCCTGGTTGGCGAAAACGCCTACAAGATGATGGTGGTAGGCGGCGGCAGTTCCAACCTCAAGACAAAATACGAAGTCATTCCCCTGGATGCCCTGAGGGAAGCCTTTGACGGAAAGGCCGAAGTCCTTTGGGCCCGCGGATACGTGGGAGACACCACCACCGTTTACAACAAAGTGGTCACCGGACAGGACCTCAAAGATTCCCGCAGCCCTGAAAAACTCCGTCAGGATGCCGTGGAAGCCGCCCGTGAGGCCGATTACGTAATCTACATCGGCGGCCTCAACAAGAGTTCCTACCAGGACAACGAGAGCACTGACCGCGTGGACATAGCCTTGCCTTACTATCAGGACGAACTGATCGAGGCCCTTGCCGAAGTAACCCCGGGCCTCATTGTTGTCAACATCTCAGGATCGCCCGTCGCCATGCCCTGGGCATCCAAGGTCAACGCCATAGTCCAGGCCTGGTACGGTGGCTCCGAAAGCGGTCATGCCCTTGCCGATGTCCTTACCGGCAAGGTGAACCCCTCCGGAAAACTGCCCTTCACCATGCCCATCCGCGTTGCCGACGGTCCCCTGCAGTCCGAGCGCCAGTACCCCGGCATCAAGGAGGAAGGCAAAGAGTGGTGGCAGGAGTACTACTCGGAAGGCGTATTCGTGGGCTACCGCTGGTTTGACACCAAGGGCATTGCAGTGCAGTATCCCTTCGGCCATGGCCTCAGCTACACCAGCTTTGAGATTGCCGACGCCTCCGTAAAACGCTCCGGAAAGGGCTTCAAAGCCACCTGCACCGTGAAAAACACCGGCGCAGTTGCCGGAGCGGAGGTTGTCCAGCTCTATATCCATGACTCGGAGGCCTCCGTGGAGCGCCCCTCCAAGGAACTCAAAGGCTTTGAGAAAGTGTACCTTGAGCCCGGTGAGAGCCGCCGCATAGAGTTCCCCATCAACTCCCGCGCGCTCAGTTTCTTTGACGCCGCATCCCACAGCTGGATTGCCGAACCCGGAGAGTTCCACGCCCTCATAGGCACTTCTTCGGCCGATATAAGGGCCGATATCCCATTTGAATTATAAAATCCCTTTTTATCAGGCAAACTCTAGATTCCAAAGTACTCCCGGTAACGGTCATAGAGGTGGCCGGCCTGGAGGTATGCGCTCTGGGGGCTCATGAAGTGAGAGAATTCAAAGGTTATGGCTTTGTCGTAGCCGCAGCGCTTTGCGGCCTCCAGTTTCAGGCGCAGCTTGTCAAACTTGATAGGGAAGAAGCGGATGGGCATGTCGCGGTCAAAGCTTTCGGCATTGGTCCAGCACTGCATGCCGTAGCGGTCGGCCAGCTTCTTGTTCACGGAGAAGAAGGCGTCAAGTTCGTCGTAGTCTATGTGGCCGTCCTGGAAGGCGCAGGCGTCTACGTACTCGTGGATGCCGTCGAAAATCTCGTTCCACTCACGCTCATGCTGCTCTATGCCCACGGCCTGCTCCCTTGTAATGTTGCCGCTGGCTGCATCCACGGCCTTCTTTCCGTCAATCCATGGGGAGATGAAGGTGGGAAGCCCGCCGGAAACCTCCTTGCACTGGCGGCCCATGGTGCGGAAACTCTCGATGGCACCCTTGGTGGCTCGGGAAATCTCTCCGGAGATGTACCAGCCGCCGAAGCTCTTGTACTTGGAACCGTAGCGCTCCCAGATTTCGTCGATGACATACTTGTTGGCTTCCACCTCATAGCTCATGTCGCCGGTGTCCCAGTACTTTCCGGAGTCGTAGAGGCCAAGCCAGAACTTCATGCCGTACTTCTGCGCCAGGCGGCAGAACATGTCAATCAGGTCCACCGAAGGCATGTAG
>DGXO01000016.1:605-34559 GCA_002395605.1 Bacteroidales bacterium UBA4230 | reverse complement strand
CACCGAAGGCATGTAGCAGCCCTTTTTCAGAAGGTACGGGCTGGGGTAGGTGATGAACTTGCGGTAACCGCAGCGGATGTCAATCACGGTGTCTATTCCCATGTCCTTCATGTAGCGGAAATCCCGGTCCCATTCGGCCTCTCCCCAGTTCTGGTGGGGAATGTCGTGGGAAATCTCGTCCAGGAACGTTCCAGTGATAGGAAGGGCGTTGGCCTTTTCCACAATCAGATTTGACTTTACGGAAGGGTCAAGTTCAATTCCGTACCTGTCCTTTTCTCCGGCAGGCTTGCATGCCGATGCCAAAAGCGGTGCCGCCACTGCTGCCACGGCGCCTTTTTTCAAAAAATCTCTGCGGTTTTCCATAATGTATGTTTTAATATAACTTGCTTCAGTCTGTCATTTTGTGGCCGAACCGCGGCTACATGTGCAGCACGTGGTCCTTGGCAAGGAGGCTGGCGCCAATTGCGGCGGCGCTTTTGCCAAGGCGCGACACCTTTATGTGGGTGTCGTTGTTCACTATGTTGAGGGAGTGCTTGTTCACGGCACTCCTGAGCGGCGGCAGCAGGTAGCGCTGTGTTACGCTGAGCCGGCCTCCTACAATCACAAGGTCAGGGTTGAATATGTTGATAAGGCCTGCAAGGGCGCGGCCTAGCGTCGCCCCCATCTCTTCAATGCACTCGATCACCATCACATCCTCTTTCTCCATGGCCTGGAGGATGTCGTCAAGGGTGATTTCGGCCCCCCTCTTATATGCTGGGGAAAGCACCGAAGTCCGGCCTTCGGAGAGCTTCTCCACAACAAGCCTGTGCAGCGCAAGGCCGGAAACGCCGGTCTCAAGGCATCCGGTTTTGCCGCACCTGCAGTAGAGGTTGTTGTCAAGAAGAGGGAAGTGGCCGAATTCTCCGGAAAAGCCGGATTTTCCGTAAAAGAGCTTGCCGTCCAGCACCATCCCCATACCAAGGCCCCAGCCGACGTTGAGGAAAAGAATGGTGTTTTCGTCGGAGGCCACGCCGCACACATATTCGCCCCAAGCCATGGCGCGGGTGTCGTTCTCCACCACAACCGGCTTGCCGAATTCCTCTTCCAAAAGGGTTCTCAGGGGCTTTTCCTCGCTGATGAAGAAGGAATAGCTGTACCCCGTGACCCTGTGCACGCGGCCTGTGATGTCCACCCCGTATGCCGAAACCTTTGAAGGGTCTATGTCGATGGCTCCAAGGCGGGAGTTGACCTCCCGGCACATAGCACGGACTGATTCCTCCGTTTTCTCCAGCTGGAACGGGATGCCGTCCAGCATGTGCAGGACATTCCCGGGGAAATCCGTGACGGCAACGGAGATGCTTTCGTGCTCAACGTGGATGCCCACAAAGTAGCCTGCGCCTGGATTAAAGCCGAAGACGCTGGCCCTTCGGCCTCCGGAGGATTCCGTTTTTCCAAGTTCGGCTAAATAGCCTTCCTCTACCATTTCCGCAATTATGCGCGTGACTTTTGGGATGCTTGCCCCAAGATGGCGCGCAAAATCCGCGATGCTGTAGCCTGAATGACTGCTGCAAAGGGCCAGGATGGCTTTTTTCTCAAGGGCGTAGTGCCCGCTTATGTTGCGGGATAGTGGCTCCATGTGGTTGACTTTTTTGCAAATATAATTAATTGGCGGATTATTCGCAAGAACTTTTTAATAAAACGTTAAAAAGAAATTAAGGTTTGTGTAAAAAATGACAATAAGTTTTGAATAGTTTCGAAATTTTTATATATTTGTGCCTGTACTAACCAAATACAATCATGTCATCATTGAATTTTAGAAATATGGCAAAGCGCTACCAGGACGAACTCTATGGCAGCGTACTGCCCTTCTGGCTTGAAAAATCACAGGATAAAGAGTACGGCGGCTACTTCACCTGCCTTAACCGAGATGGTTCCGTTTTCGATACGGACAAGTTCGTCTGGCTCCAGGGCAGGGAAGTGTGGATGTTCGCCATGCTTTATAACAAAGTGGAGAAAAACCCGGAATGGCTGGCCTGCGCAGAGCAGGGCGCGGCGTTCCTTGAAAAATTCGGCCATGACGGAAACTACGACTTCTATTTCTCCCTCACAAGGGAGGGAAAGCCCATCATTGCCCCCTACAACATTTTCTCCAACACCTTTGCCTGTATGGCTTTTGCCCAGCTTGCCGTCGCAACCGGCAGCGAGCATTACGCCGAAATTGCCCGCAAAACCTTCCAGCGCATCCTGGACCGCCGCTCAAACCCTAAGGGAAAGTGGTCCAAGGGCGTACCCGGAACCCGTCCCATGAAGGACTTCGCCCTCCCCATGATCATCTGCAACATGGCCCTGGAGGTAGAGCCCATCATTGAAGACAAGTCCCTGCTGGACAAAACCATAGAGGAGGCCCTCCATGAGGTTTTTGATGTCTTCTACCAGCCGGACCTTGGCGTAATGGTGGAGAACCTTGCCCCGGACGGCTCCCTCATAGACTGCTTTGAGGGCCGAAAAGTGAACCCCGGCCACGATCTCGAGGCCCTGTGGTTCATGATGAACCTTGGCCTCAGGCTTGGCCGCCAGGACATCATCGAAAAGAGCGTGGAGATATCCCTCCGCGTAATCAATTACGGCTGGGACAAGGAGTACGGCGGCATCTTCTACTTCATGGACCGCAAGGGCTATCCCACCCAGGAACTTGAGTGGGACCAGAAACTCTGGTGGGTGCACCTTGAGGCTGCAATCTGCATGATCAAGGGCTACCAGCTCACCGGCAACAAGGAGGCCCTGGAGTGGTTCCTGAAGCTTGACGACTACCTCTGGACCAACTTCAAGGACCACGAATACCCCGAATGGTACGGCTACCTCAACCGCAGGGGAGAGGTCCTGCTTCCGCTCAAGGGCGGCAAGTGGAAGGGCTGCTTCCACGTTCCCCGCGCCCTTTACCAGATAGGGACCATCTTAGAAGAAATTGCATCTAAACAATAACGTATGAAAGGATTTCTTAAATTGTTGTTTACCGTCGTGGCCGGGCTGCTCCTGGCCCAGTCGGCCTTCGCCCAGGGAACCCTGAGGGGAAAGGTCACCGACCAGGACGGCGCGCCGCTTCCTGGCGTTACGGTGCTGGTGAAAGGCACCACGCAAGGCACCATGACGGGTGCCGACGGCACATATTCCCTGCAGGCTTCCAAAGGAAGCGTCATTGAGTTCTCATGCCTGGGTCTCGCTACCCAGGAGCACACTTTTGACGGCCGAAACCCCATCAACATCCAGATGACGGAGGATGCCCTCTATCTGGACGATGTAGTTGTGGTCGGTTACGGCACCGCCAAGAAGGAAACCCTCACCGCGGCAGTTTCGGCCATTAAGGGCGACGAACTCCTGAAGGCTCCGGCCACAAACGTGTCCCAGGTGCTTGCAGGTAAGCTTTCCGGTATTTCCTCCGTGCAGGAATCCGGTGAGCCTGGCCTTGACCAGGCCTCCCTTCGCATCCGCGGCTCCGTTTACGGCGTAGCGTATGTGGTGGACGGCTTCCCCGTGGACAACATCAACGACATAGACCCCGCGGACATCGAGAGCATCTCCGTCCTGAAGGACGGCGCCTCCGCTGCGGTGTATGGCCTCAAGGCTGCGGGCGGCGTGATTGTGGTCACCACCCGGAAAGGTAACAAGGGAGACACCCGCATTACCTACAACGGCTCCGTGGGCGCATCCATGAACGCCAACTTCCCCCAGTTCATGAACGGCCCCCAGTTTGCCTATTATTATAATGTGGCCCAGATGATGGACCAGCTGGCAAACGGTGAAATAGCCTCGTCAAAGGACTATGTCCCTTACTTCACCCAGAAGAACATCCAGGCCATGCGTGAAGGCCGTGACGGCTGGGACAACGTAGACTATGTGAACAAGGTGTTCGGCACCGGCCTCACCCAGAAACACAATGTCACCATCCAGGGCGGCACCGACAAGGCCCGTTTCTTCACATCGGTTGGTATAATGGACCAGAAGGGTAACATAGACCGCTTCAATTATCGCCGTTACAACATCCGCTCCAACATTGAGGGAGACCTCTCCAAGCATCTCAGCTACAAGGTCGGCATATCCGGCGTCCTTGGAAACCGCTCCACGCCCGCCTTCCTTTCCGGCGGTACGGATGGCGGCGCCACCGAAGTAGGCTGGTTCTCAATTGCCCGCCAGGCGGTTCAGATGCACCCTTACCTCCCCGTCATGTACGACGGCTATTACACCGGCGCCGTCCAGGACAACCAGAGTTTCCTGGTAAGCCCCCTCGCCGCAATATATGAGTCCGGCTACAAGAAAAACCGCAGCGCCGGCGTAGACGTCAACGCCGCCCTTGAATGGCGCATTCCGTGGGTGAAGGGCCTTTCCCTGAAGGCTTCCGGCTCTTACGGATACTCCGTGAGCTATGACAAGAACCTTAGCACCCACTACACCATGATGCAGAGGGTGCGCACGGAAGACGGCTGGGTGTGGCAGGCAAGAAAGGACAATCCCCATATTGGCTCCGACATCAACCCCGCTCCGGATCCCGAGCAGATCAACAACCTTGGCGAAGGCGCCGTGTTCTCCCAGCAGATTGTTGGGCAGGCAAGCGCCCATTACGTGAACAGTTTCGGCAAGAACAACCTGGACCTCATGGCCCTTGCCGAATACAGGGACTATAAAGGAAACGGCCTCAGCGCATATGTGGAGTCCCTTCCTTTCATTTCCCTGCCTGAACTCTCCAACGGTATTGTTCGCACAAGCCTTCCCGCCGGCGGCTGGAGCAGCGCTTCCCGCAGCCTTGGCTTCGTGTTCCGCGCACGCTACGACTACGCCGAAAAATACCTCGCCGAATTCACCGGTCGCTACGACGGCTCCTACAAGTTCGCCGGCATGGCCAAGACCCGCTGGGGATTCTTCCCTTCGGTGTCACTTGGATGGCGTCTGTCCCAGGAAGAGTTCATGAAGGGCCTCACCTGGCTGGACGACCTCAAACTCCGCGCAAGCGTGGGTCTTCTTGGTAACGACAGCGTGTCCGAATACGCCTTCCTGAGCACTTACGCCAAGTCCGGAAACATTGCCCTTGGGCAGTATGGAGGCGCCGCCCAGGTTGTCCCCGCCTATTATACGGAAGGAATCGCCAACCCTAATCTTACCTGGGAAAAGACCCAGAGCTGGAACGTGGGCGTAGACTTCTCCCTGTGGGACGGCCTTCTGGGCATGGAAATAGACGGCTTCTACAACTACACCTACGACATGCTAACCTACCAGAGCACCGGTTTCCCTTCTTCAATGGGCGGCTACTATCCTGAGTGGGTGAACGGCAATGCAATTGATGCCAAGGGTATTGATATCCTGGTTCGTCACCACAACCATTTTGACCTTGCGGGAGACCCCTTCTACTATGAGGTGACGGGTACGCTAACTTACTCCAAGACCCGCTGGCTCAAGTACAATGACGACCCCAACATCGTGGATTACCGCAAGGTGAGCGGCACCACATACGGCAGCATCCTCTGCTGGCAGGCCGACGGCCTGTACAAGACCGAGGAAGAGATTGACAATTCTTCCTGGTACGGCACCCGCCCCAACCTTGGCGATATCCGCTACGTAGACCTTAACGGTGACGGCAAGATTGACGAAGACGACAAAGGCTATTTCGGCCGAAGCAACCGTCCTGAACTCACCTACGGCCTTAATTTCAATGCCGGCTGGAAGGGCTTCGACCTCAACCTGCAGTTCACGGGCGGCGCCCTCTTTGACATTTCCATGACTGGTACCTATTACAACGACAACGACGACAACACCATCTGGACCCAGACCTTCAAGGAAGGCGGCAACTCTCCTCTGTTCCTTGTAGAGAACGCCTACTCCGAGTTCAACCCCAACGGAACTTTCCCGCGTCTTACCCTTGCCAAGACCAATCACGGCGGAGACAACGGCCTAAGCTCCACGTTCTGGATCCGTGACGGCAAGTACGTGCGTCTGAAAACCGCCCAGATTGGCTACACCTTCCCCAAGAAGTGGACCCAGAAGCTTGGCATCCAGGCTTTCCGTATCTTTGCCGAAGGCCAGAACCTGTTCACCATAGACGGTCTTCCGGAGGGCATCGACCCCGAATCCCCGGGCGTGAACAACGGTTATTATCCCCAGCAGCGCCTGGTGATGGGCGGCATCACCCTTACATTCTAAAGGAGGAGGAAAAGTTATTATGAGAAAGAATATACTTATTGCCCTGACACTTGCTCTCACCGTTTCCTGCAGCGGTGTCCTGGACCTTACTCCCACCAGCAGCGTGTCTTCCCGCACCATGTGGGAAAATACCGCCAATGCCGAATACTCCGTGAACTACCTGTTCACCTTCTTCTGGAATTACAACGCCTATCCCACCCAGCTGGGACTTACGGAGGCTCTCACCGACGAACTCAAGTACACGTCCTATAACTTCAACGCCATGGCCTACATCCCGTCTTACATCTCTTATGGCGGAACAACGGTCACGGCCCAGACCTACGACGTTTATCTTGGCAAGTGGGGCTCCCTGTACACCAATATCCGCCAGGCCAACGAGGCCCTCAGTTACCTCAAGGAATTCGGCCAGATGAGCGATGAAGACAAAACGCGTCTTGAGGCCGAAATCCGCCTGGTGAGAGGCTTCCTGTACTTTGAACTGGTGAAGCGCTACAAAGACGTGATTATCTACGACGAAGACCTTTCCAAGATTTCAAAGGACGCAAAGCTCAGCACCGAAGAAGAGGCATGGGACTTCATTGAAGCCGACCTTGAGTTTGCCGCCGACAATCTCCCCGCACGCGAAGCCTCCAAGGGCCGCATGGACAAGGGCATGGCTTACGGTTACCTCTCCCGCGCAATGCTTTACGCAAAGCGCTACGACAAGGTGATAGCCGCAGCCGGCAAACTGGAAGAACTTGGCTACGCCCTTGAGGGAAATTACGCCGACGGCATCTCCAAATCCCTTGCAGCAGGCAACAAGGAAGCCATCCTTCAGTACTGCTTCGACGCCTCCAAGGGCATCACCCAGGGCTTTGACGCCAGCTACACTCCCGGCGGAGACTACGCAGTTGTAGATTCCAAGGGCGGAGCATACGCTGTCCCCACCCAGGAAATCGTTGAAAGCTATGAGCTCGCAACAGGCGGTTTCCCGGACTGGAGCGCCTTCCACGGCTCCACAACCAACACTCCTCCGTATGAACTTCTGGAGCCCCGTTTCCAGGCTTCCATCCTGTATAACGGCTCATCATGGAAAGGCAGGAAAATAGAGCCTTTCGTAGACGGCACCGACGGCTGGGCAACTTGGAAAACGGAAAAGGAGCCCAAGGGCCGCACCGTTACCGGTTACTACCTCAAGAAGAACGTGGACGAAGCCTTTGACGTGACTTCTTCCGGCGGCTCACATCCTTTCACCTTCCTGCGTTATGCCGAAGTCCTTCTGAACAAGGCCGAAGCCTGCTATCAGACCGGTGACGCTGCCGGCGCCAATGCCGCAGTGAAGGCCATCCGCGCCCGCGTAGGCCTGCCTTACTCCGACAAATCAGGCAGCGCCCTTTGGAATGCGATAGTGCAGGAAAGAAAGGTGGAACTTGCCTTTGAAGGCCAGCGTTACTGGGACCAGCGCCGCTGGGAGACCGCCCACGAGAACTATCCCGTAGGTCTTTCCGGTTACAAGCAGCACGGCCTCAAGGTAGAAAAGGAGGGGACCGGTTACCGTTACACCTATGTAACCATAGACGACGCCAACCGCAGCTTCACCTCCCGTCTTTATCGCTTCCCCATTCCGGAAGGCGAACTCAGTTCCAATGGTTTAGTTGAACAATATGATGAGTGGAAGTAGTATGAAAGCAAAATATTTGATACTTATGGTCTTGCCGCTCCTTGCGGCAGCCTGCCACCAGCCCGAATACGTGGCCCCTACAGCCAACCGCCAGGGCCTTACCAGCATTGCGGCCATCATCCCCAGCGGCATGTACGCCGAACAAGAGCTTGGCCGCCTCATGGTTACTGAGCCCGAGGCCGAAAGATTCGAGATTCCCATCCCTTACTTCTATCCGGAATCGTCCAACGACGAGACCCTTATCTACATGATGAACCTTCGCGTCCAGGCCGAACTCCAGCCCAACTGGAAGATTTCCCCCAGGCTCGGCGTGATGAACCTTCTGGAAGAGAATGAGTTCACCCTCACGGATCCTTCCGGTAACAGCCGCAAGATTATCATCACCGGCACCCGCGAGAAGTCTTCCAAGTGCTCTCTCCTTTCCCTTATGGTAGACGAGGTCAAGACTTCCGGCGTAATCTACGAGGAAGAAGGCAAGATCCTCATCCCTTATCTCTCTGACCTTTCTTCCGTCCATGTGCTGGCCCAGGTCGTCCCTCATGCCAAGATTACGGACATTAACGGAAAGGCCTACAACGAGAAGACCAAGTACAGCATGAATACCGGTGCCAAAATCACGGTTACGGCCCACAACGGCACCACCACAAAAACCTACAACGTGGAGCAGGGCATTCCCGCGCTCATGGGACAGGGCCTTCGTACAGAATCTGTTGCACAGCTTTGCAACGTGGACCCCGTCACCCAGGTAGGTCTTCCCGACTACACCAAAAAGTGCTTTGTTTCCCTTGCCGGTATCGGCTCCCAGATTCTCGTTGGAATCGGCAACGGAAGGGCTCCATTCATTGTGGACGCTTTCACCGGCAACAAGGTTGGTGAAATGGTACTTGGAGGCGCTTCGGCCGAATGCATCACCAACGACGACGCCGGGCATATCCTCCTTTGCGACTATGCTCCCACAATGATGGATTTCGTCAAGGAAGACGGCTCCACCGTTCCTATCCTGCAGTCCCAGACCGTGAATATCTGGACTACGGATTCTCCCAGCACCGCCCCTACGCTTTTCCACACCTTTACAAATCCTCTCGGGTTCCCTATCGGCCACAGGATGAAGGTGATCGGCGACATTACAGGTGATGCCGTGATAGTGTTCACCGCCGAAGGAATTGTGGGCTACTCCACCACTGCGGCAATGTGCTACATCCTCATCCGTGACGGCGTAATCTCCGAAGTCAAGACCAAGGACTTTGCCGGTCTCGGGCTTGGCTGGGGTGCCGCTCCCGTCAACTTCGCTACGGTTGTTCCGGCTTCCGTAAACCCTGAAAAGGACGGCTGGTTCCTTGATTACTATGAAGGTAACTCGGATCCTTCCGTCCCGCACGGCGGACAGGACTGCTACATCCTCCACTACATAGACAGCAAGGACCGTGACACGTGGGTGGAACTTATGGGCAACTGGGCCATCAATCCCAACTGCCTTGCAGTGAGAACCTTCAACGGAGGCCGTTTCATGGCCCTCTTCGGGGTGAGCCACTTCCCGGAATGGTCTATCCAGCCCCGTCTGCACTTCTTTGAGATTACGGAACCTACCGCCGTTACGGCTCTCCTGAAGAACGATGCCATCGGCATATTCCAGAAGGGCGCCACAAATGGCGAATTCGGTGCTGCCGGCGACGTCGCCCTGGTTACATCCCCCGACGGATACCGTTTGTTTGTATATTACTATGACCACCACGCCCAGGCAATCGGCGCCTACGTGGCAGACTGCTTTGAAATATGATGAAAAAGACATTCTATATCATTACTCTTGCACTGGCTGCCGCTTGCGCATGCCAGCAGAAAAGTGACGGCATTCCCTCCGAATGGCCCTGGAACGACCCCGACGCCGACGACAAGCCGTTTGTGGAGGTCACAGACGGATCCTTCGGCTCGCTTCCGGACGGAATCAAGCTGTACAAGTCCCCTGAGGTGCTTCAGGGGAAAAACGCCGTCGCATACATAGCCACCGTGGATCTTTCCAAGCACGATTTCCATGTATGGGGAATCAAGGATCCGTTCCTTACGGGTTCCACGGACGCCCTCCGTACTCCAACGGAGGTCTACAATGCATCCGATTCACCGGTGCTGGTCATGAACGGAGGCTATTTCTATGTAGACAGCGGCACCAATTATTCGGCCAGCCTGGCTGTGGAAAACGGCGAACTCCTGTCTCCCAACATCAATTACGCTTCCTTAGACTGGGTTACCATGTATTATCCCACCAGAGGCGCTTTCATCCGCCATTCTGACGGCACTATGGAGGCTTCCTGGACCTACTGGGTCGATAAAGACAATCACTGGATTTACGATGAACCCGCCCAGAACGGCTATGGCAGCACGCCAGTTGCCCAGCCGGATGCGTCGTTCCCCTGCGAGGGCCGCGTATTTGAGGCCAAGACCGCAATAGGAGCGGGCCCTGTGCTTATTAAAGACGGTAAGATCCAGAATACATGGCGCTTTGAGTGCTTGCAAGATGACGTAGATACTCGATGCGGCTTAAAAGATCCCCGCACGGCCATCGGCTGCACCGCAGACGGCCTTCTGGTGCTGTTTGTCTGCGAGGGCAGGGATATGACGGAGGGCGTTCCCGGATATTCCACCGAGGACGTCGCCAACATCCTTCTTGCTTTCGGCTGCAAAGAGGCCCTCAATCTTGACGGCGGCGGCTCCACCTGCCTTCTCGTCAACGGCCTTGAAACTGTAAAACCCACTGACGGTTCGCAACGTTCCGTTGGGAATTGCATCTATATTAAGTAAAAGATGAAGCGCCTTACGGCATATCTGTTCCTTGTCCTCATGCTGGCGTACTGCACGCCGGCCGTCCAGCCCGAGACTCCTTCAGAGGAGAACCCGGGCGGGGAGGTGGTTGACAATCAGGAAGATAAAAAAGACGATCCAACTCCGGAAGAACCGGTTGTCCCTGAGGGCAAGCCACGTTATGTCTGGATTGACGCTTCGGCCAACTTCTACTACTACGCAAATGACAAGGCGTACATAGGCAAGGAAGTGGACAAGCTGGCCGAATGCGGATTCACCGACATTATTGTGGACGTACGTCCTACGGAAGGAACCGTGCTTTGGAAATCTTCCATCGCTCCGGAAGCAAGACGCCTGGCAGCGTGGGTTAATTCCAGCTACCGTTTTGTGGAGCGCACCGCCACCTGGGATTACCTTCAGGCTTTCATCGACACCGGTCATGCCGCCGGCCTCAGGGTCCATGCCGCAATAAACACCTTTGTATGCGGCTATGGCGGTTATTACGGACTTGAAAGCGAAGGCCCGGTGTTCACCGGAGACATCCCTGAGGAATGGACTTCGTATGACAATACCTCCGATGGCCTCAGGTACAGTTATTATCCCGGAGTGAGGGGAACTGTGTTCATGAATCCGGCCCACGACGATGTCCAGAATTATGTCATCGGCCTTCTCAAGGAACTTGCCGCCTACGACATCGACGGCATTGTCCTGGACCGCTGCCGCTACGACGACAACGGGCTTCAGGCCGATTTCTCCGAGGTCTCCCGCTGCAAGTTTGTGGATTATCTTGGTCACGAGCCCGCAAAGTGGCCCATCTTCGAGGCCGGCATAACGTCGCTTCCCGCCCTTGGGGAAGACCAGAAGAGCTGGCTCGCCTTCCGCTGCAAGGTTATCCACGACTTCATTGAGAAAGCCGCAGACGCCGTTCACGGAGTCAACCCCGATGTCAAATTCGGCGTGTATGTGGGCGCCTGGTACTCAAGTTATTATAGTTCAGGAGTCAACTGGGCCAGCCCCAGGTACATGACTCACAAGCTTTATCCTACTTGGGCAAATTCCGACTACCACAACTACGGCTTCGCCGACCACTGCGACTACATGTTCCTTGGGTGCTATGCCTCCGTTTCCAGTATTTACGGTTCCTCCGAATGGACTATGGAGGGCTTTGCCAAACGCGCCGATGCAATCCTAATGAATGACACCGTTTTTGCCGGAGGCCCTGATATCGGCAACCCCGACGGATGGCCTGAAGGCAGAAGGAGCGCCTATATTCCCAAAACTTTTGACGCTATTGTCACTAAGGGCGGAGCGGACGGATACTTTGTGTTTGACCTCTGCCACATAAGGATGTACGAGTACTGGATTGCTTTCAAGAATACTTTTACAGACTATATCAATTCATTAACCAATAATTAATACCAATTGCTTATGAAAAAACTTTTTTTGATCCTTGCGGCTGCTGCCGTAACAATGTGGGCTTGCCAGAAGCCCGTCACTCCCGAGCAGAAAGAGGACGAAGGCAAGAAAGAAGAGGAGCAGAAACCCGATCCCACACCTGAAGTTAAGGACGAGATTACCCTTATTTCAGACGCTATTGTGAATCTTCCCACTAAGGATTCCCAACAATTTACCGTAAAATTCACCACCAACGCAGCCTGGACCGCCGAGGCCGATGAATTCATCACCCTTCAGAAGACCAGCGGCGAGGCCGGTGAGAATATTGAGGTAATGGCTGTCGTCCAGTCTCTTGGCGACGAGGAATATGGCCGTGTGGGCGGTATCCTTATTAAAGCCGGAAAGGCCGAGGCCGGTGTAGGCATTATGCAGGGCCAGGTCTTCATTGTAGATCCTCAGGAGAGCGAGATCGGCATTGAAGGCGGTAAAGTAGAATTCCAGGTTATCTCCAACCAGGAGTACACTGTCAAGACCTACGACGCTGCAGACGCCGCTTTCCCTTGGGCTCCCGTTACCTTTGACCAGGAAACTGGAATGGGCTCTCTTGCTGTTGAACCCAATGGAGGCTATGATGCCCGTTACGCTTATATCAAGTTCACAGTTCCCGGAATCCAGGTTCCTGCTCTTGACGATGAAGGAAATCCCACCGGCGAATTCCAGGACTATGTAACCAGATTATATGTGTATCAGGCCGGTAATTCCAAGGTTGACTGGATTACGCAGCTTCCCGCAGAATTCAATGTAGAAAATACCGATGAACCCATCCACGATGCAACCGCAACCGTTGCCATGTTCGATGGTAAGCTTCTGGTATGCGATGCTACCCAGATTCACACCGTGGATCCCGCAACAGGTGCATTCAACGGAACCCTCAATGTTGGTGACCTTCCTGTCCAGTCCATTGCAAATGACGATGCCGGCAACCTCCTTCTTGCCTCGCTTATGCCGTACGGTGGAGTTGGCAGCGTTTATGCCGTCAAAGCCAATGATACCAAGCTGGAGAATGCTGTACGCCTGATTCCTTGGGTCAACGAGGCCTGGAGCGGATCCCGCGGCGCCGATAAGGTGGCTGCAAAGGGTGATGTCTTCGGAAACGGCGTGGTCACTATGATTTATGGCGGTGTAAAGTCCTATGGCGGTCTTACATATGGCCTTGCTTGGGAAATCAAGAATGGCGCCGCCGATGTATTCGATTACAACGAGTGGAACAAATCTACCCATAGGATCAATAACGACGCCTGGCTCACTACCCCTGAACTTGGTGATGACCTCTGGCTCTCCAACCGTGCCGTATTCGTCCCTGCAGGTCCTGCAGTTGCCGACGGCTTCTTCTATGGCGGCTACGATGGCCTTTACAATGTGAACTACTACGACGGATCCGAATGGCACGTGGCCATTGAAGCTGTTGGTGACTGGGCTGGCGGTCCTCAGGGTATGGGTACCGTTACATGGAACGGCAAGAAGATCCTGGCCATCATGCAGATGGGTTACACCTGGGACGGCTGGGGTATGCCTTCATACCTCTGGATTGCCGACGTTACCAATCCTCTTGCCCCCGAAGTTATCAGCAAGGCTGTGTTTGACAATGTGGAAGATCCTATCGTGACTGGTTACACTGAGGCCAGCAGCGTAGACGTCCTTCCTCTGGTAGACGGCAACGACCTTGTGGTTTACCTTGTAGACTCCTCTCAGGGTCACATCGCAAAAGTACGTTTCCCTAAGCTCTAAACTCTGATTTAGACTTCCTCCAAGCGCCGGTCCCCATGGCCGGCGCTTTTTTATTAGCGCGTCAAGTTTGCCCAGGTGCGGCAAATTTTGTAAATTAGAGCCATGAAAAGAAGATCATTCCTGAAGGGTGCGGCAGTGGCCGTGGCAGGTGCTGCGGCGGTGCCGGTTTTAAGGGCATGCAGTAGGGCCGATGCCGTCCCTGCAGAGCCTGACTCCAGGATTGCCGGAAAGTTCAGTTTCGGCCTCGGGGGCACTTTTACCGTGCTGCAGTTTACGGATACCCACTATATCGCAGGAGATCCGCGGTCAGAGCGTGCCCTGCGGTGTGTCCAAGACGCCCTGGAAGGCGTGAAACCGGACCTTGTGATACACACCGGAGACGTTGTTTTCGGCCGCCCGGACATTGAAAGCGCAATGGAAATCCTTGCGCCTTTGGCCCAAAGCGGCATTCCGTGGGCGGTGGCGCTCGGGAACCACGACTCCCAGTTTGGAAGCACCCGCGAAGACATGTTCAAGGCTATTCGCAGCCTTCCTGGCTGCGTGAATCTTCCGCCGAAAAACGGCGTTTACGGCTGTTCCAATGACGTTCTTACTCTTTCCGGTGCCGGCGGGGTGGAGCATGTGCTTTATCTCTTTGACTCCATGGATGCCGTAATCCTGAAAGGGGAGGAAGAGATTCACTGCTACGACTACATCCGCCATAGCCAGATAGCCTGGTACCGCGCACACAGTGAGCGCTTTACCCGTGAAAATGGAGGCAATCCTGTGCCCTCCATTGCGTTTTTCCACATTCCGCTATGTGAACTTTCGGAGGCGCTTGCAGCCGGGGTGCAGCCGGTTTGCGGAAATAACGGAGAGCCCCCGTGCCCGTCCCGCCTTAATTCCGGCCTCTTTGCCCAGTTCCGTGAAATGGGAGACGTCAAGGCCATTGTCACCGGCCACGACCACGACTGCGACTATGTGCTTCCGTATGGCGGAATCAATTTCATTTATGGCCGATTCTCCGGCGGAGACACCATCTACAATCACCTTGGGCCGAATGGATATATTCCTTCAGATACCCACACGGCCCCCGGAACCGTTTCCGGTTGCCGCGTGTTCCAGTTCCATGAAGGGGAGCCCGGTTTCCGCACTTGGGTGCGGCTGTACGGTGGAGAAATACGTCAGGATTTCTCTGCAGTGTAACTGAAATCCTGCAAAAACGGCCATAAATGCGTGATCCCACTCGCAGTATAAACTGAAAAACCGCAAATAGCATAAAAAATGAGGAATTTCACTCGCAGCATCCTGCTGCTGATAATTACTATTCTTGTTGCCTGTCAGCCTAAAGTGCAGGAAAAACCCTCCGTCCTGTGGATAGACGGCCCTGCAAATTTTGGCGCCTATGCAAACAACCAGGATTCAATTGCTACGGACTGTGAGCGTATTGCCGGGATGGGCTTCACGCATATTGTAGTGGATGTTCGCTCCACTTCCGGAGACGTCCTGTTCAAAAGCAGTGTGGCTCCGGAGCTTAAAAGCATGCCCGGCTGGAGCCCCAACGGTTATATCCTGCGTGAACGCACGGCCTCTTTTGACTATCTTCAGGCCTTCATTGATGCCGGTCACAAGGCAGGTCTCAAGGTGCTTGCCGGCGTTAACATGATGGTTGGCGGCTGGAGCGCCCCCGGCATAAAGCACGGTATGGTGTATGACCACCCTGAGCGTCAGGAGTGGTGCGCCGTAGACCTCAAAAAAGACGGCACATTAGTGAATCAAGCCCAGGACGACTCCACCCTTGGAGGCCGTTTCCTGGACCCCGCAAATCCCGCCGTGCAGGAGTTTCTCCTCAGTATGCTCCGGGACCTTGCCTCTTACAAAGGCCTTGATGGCATAGTGATGGACCGCTGCCGCTATGACGACTACGCCATGGACGCCGGCTATACCGCAGAGGCCCTTAGGCAGTTTACGGAGTATATCGGCCATGAGCCGGAACGCTGGCCCGTATTCTCGGAGCCCGGGCACATTTTTCTTGACAAGGAGCCCGATACCATTGAAACCCAGTGGCTTACCTTCCGCTGCAAGGTTATCCACGACTTTGTGGCGCGTGCCGCAGATACCGTCCATGCCGTAAGGAAGGACCTTCCCCTTGGCGTATATGTAGGCGCCTGGTTCTCTGAGTATTACCGCAGCGGCGTCAACTGGACCAGCCCTTCCTACAACCTTGCAAAGGAAGAGCCCACATTCTCCTGGGCAACTCCCGAGTACCAGGCCGCAGGTTTTGCCAATCTGGTAGATTTCATGTTTCTTGGCGCCTACTGCCCTGCGGCAAATGTCCACGGAGACACAGAGAAAACCATGGAAGGCTATGCAAAACTGGGCCGAAAACGCCTTTGCGGTGACGTTCAGTTCTGCGCCGGGCCGGATATCGGCAATGAAAAAGGCTTTGAAAAAGGCGGCCAGGGCGCTCTCCTTCCCGAAATCAAGGAGACCATAATGAAAGAGGCCGACGGATTCTTCCTCTTCGACCTCTGTCATATACGTATGTTCGATTACTGGGACAGTCTTCGCTAGATCTTCAGCTTGACCCCGGCTTTTGTGAGCCCCCATGCGCAGGCGATGTATACGCAGGCCATGAGGGCGCATTTTGCAACCCCCACCCAGCCCGTAAGCCAGGGGGCGATGGTGGGATTGACGGCCACCCAGAGCGCTATGAAGAGGTAGGGAATCATGTATACGGTAAGCGTTGCCGTTCCGGCTGGAGTGAGAGGCTTCCACCAGCCCGTCCAGCCTTTGCGCTCCAGGAAGCGGAGAAGGGTGTAAAGCGCCACGGCGATGGCCATCACAAACAGGCACCAGGGCAGTGTGCCAAGGTTCTTGGACACAATCCAGCCGGTGCGTACTGCCATTCCCAGTACCAGCAGAACGGCCGCTGCGCTGGCTCCAAGGCCTATTTTCTGTGCCGATGAACGGTCCTGAAGGCTCCAGTCGGCAAGGGTGAGCATCATTCCGCCAAGGCCCATTACGGCTCCATAGCATTTGCCAAGCTGGACGGCTCCGGCAAGGTCTACAAGGATGTTGTTCTGGATGAGAAGGCTTCCGTCACGCATGGGAACCGCCATGAGGTTTACTACGCAAATGGCGGCCCAGAGAAGCGGAATGCACCACTTCTTTTCCCTCAGGAGAAGGTAGGCTACGGCGCAGAAAAGGTACATCCATCCAATCTGGCCCAGAATGCCCCACCACAGGCCCTCAAACAGGGCGCCATCGGCCGAACGATAAGTAATCGCCAGCCCTGCAAGGAGCACACCTCCCGCGAGTTTGAACCATTTGGCGGGTTTCCAGTCCTTGGGATACTGGTTCCAGGTGAGGAAGAACCCCACCACCATGAGAAGCACCCACAGGGCGCGGTTTCCGGTCAATTCACGGGATTCCTGGTTGCAGATGAACGCGCCCATTACAAGGAGGGCGAAGGTTCGGCTCAGGATATGCCGAAGAGTGCTTTCAGTGCTGTATCCCTTTTCTATCCTTCGCTCAAGGGCGTAGGGGATGGACATTCCCATGGCAAATAGGAACATGGGGAAAACTATGTCGGAGAGGCCCATGCCGTCTTCCAGCGTTGCATAGTGCTCCAGCCAGTGCGGAACATTGAAGACCTTCCAAAACTCGTTCACAAATACCATCAGGGTCATTGTAAGGCCCCTGAAAATGTCTATGGAGAGATTTCGTCCTTTCATTATAGATTCTTCACTTAGTTCAGAATGACATGCTTCGAATTACTCGGCTGGGGTGTTTACCCAGGTTTCGTTGGCCCAGCCTACGCTTCGGCCGGTACCTTTGACTTCACCTCTGACGCCCTTTTCCTGAAGTTCACGGAAGCCGGGCTCCGACGGCTTAAGGTCCAGGAACGGAAGGAGGTAGCATCCGTGGTCCAGAAGCACCTCCTGGACTTCCCGGGCCGATACTTCTGAGGTGTGCCTCCCGGATTTCACGGCTATTGCGGCCAGAGCCCCTGCGGCCTGCCCCAGCCCCATTACAACGGGCTGCAGGCGGGTGGCGCCGTTCATTTCCCAGCTCACGGAGATGTTCTTTTCCGTAAGAAGGAGGTCTTCCACGTTCACGGGAACAAGTACGTCCATGGGTACGCTGAACGACGGGATTTTCCCGTACCACAGGTGGGAGAGTTCTTCCCTGCGGGGATTTTGGTTGTGATGATGGTCCACGGGGTAGTCTCCAACGGCGATGGCACGGGTGTAAAGGTCAAAGTCGTAGGGCCTTTTTGCCGCATCCAGAGTCATGGTGTCACGTCCTGCAAAGCGGCGGGATTCCCTGTAATAAGGATAGAAAGGCAGGCCGTCGGTCGAAGGAAAAACATCGTCAGCTATACCCAGATTGCGGTAACCGAGTTCCGTCTGGAGGTAGTAGATGTACCCAAGCGTACGGTTCTTGGCTTTGCGGTAAACATCTTCACGCGGCATGTCAAGGTAGTCCAGATAGATGTCGTTGCCGCCCTGGGGCCAGTTGAGCATGATGTGACCGTCCGGGAGAGCGCCGTAGGAGAGTGTCATGTCTGCGGGCCAGGTGTCGGTGCAGCTGCGGTAAAGGTCCGGATTATAGTCCTCGGGCTCGTCCATAGGAACATCGTGATCGTACCACTTTACCGTTGCGGCGTATGTCATGTCCTGAAGCGAAACGCGGTCCTGGAGTTCTTCGGCCCCGGCTTCAAGGGCAATCTCCCCAAGCTCGGTGCCGTCCGCAAGGACACGTGCCTTTACTTTGGAGCCGTCACTTAGGGTAAGCGCCCAGTGGCCGCTAATGCCTGTTACGGTTGTTCCGAACCTCACTTCCACACCTGCCTCACGGGCCATGTTGCTAAAAATATCGGCCCCAACTGCAGGATTGAACAGGATGTTTGACACCCAGCCGGACTTCAGGGCCTCATAGCCGCTGTAACGGGCCGCCAGGGAATCCGTGAACTCCCCAAACAGGCCGCCGCGGAGCCTGTAATTGCCGTCTATGGCACTGACTCCGGCGCTTGTGAGCATGCCGCCAAGCCACGGGCTCTCCTCTACAACCAGCACCTTGGCGCTGCCGCGCGCCGCCTCTATTGCCGCAGCCGTGCCTCCCGTGCCGCCGCCAACCACCACAAGATCGTATTTCGGCGTGCAGGCCGCCAGCAGGGCAAGGAATACCGTGGAGATAAGTTTTTGATTCATTGCTAGTTATCTGTTTTAGGGTGCCGAAAAACGAGCACCCTCTTTGTGGTAACTACTTGATACTCTGAGCTTTGTCTCCACGGCCGCCAAAGCGGCTCCAGTACTCTTCAATCTCTTCCAGGGTCTTGCCCGTAGTGTTGGGGACGTACTTGTACATGATCCAGAGGTAAGGTACGCACATGAAGGCAAACAGGAAGAAGGTTCCGGCCGGGGTGAGGGTTTCCAGCATCCAGGGAGTGAGCTGGCCAATGAGGTAGGTTCCAATCCAGAGGGCGAATCCGGCAATGGACATTGCAAGGCCGCGCACCCTGTTGGGATACATTTCAGAGAGGAGCACAAACACCACTGCGCTTATGGAAATGGCCGTGCAGAACACATACAGCAGGAAGAACACAAGCATGAACCATGTGGGAAGGTTGGTGAAAGGCAGGAAATACAGGCCGATCATGAGGAGGCAGAAAATCATTCCGCCAACGCCCCACCACACAAGTTGTTTTCGGCCCACTTTGTCTATGATGGCAAGTGCAATCACAGTTGTGAGCATATTCACAATGCCAACAAGCACGGTGGAGAAGAGGGGATCCTCAAAGCCGGCATCGGCAAAAATCTTGGGGCCGTAGTAGAGAACGGCGTTGACTCCCATGAACTGGCCAAGGATGGCAATGGCCGAGCCGATGAGGACGGCCTTCAGGATGCCGGGTTCACGGAGAGCCTTCCATTCCTCGCTCTTGTCTTCACGCTGGCCGCGAACCTGGAGCCAGCGCGGGCTTTCCGGAATGAAGAAGATGAGCACCAGGAACAGAAGGTCCGGGATGGCCTCGCAGCCAAGCATGCCTCTCCAGTATTCCTGGTTGAACATCCTTGCACCAAGCTCAGGGTCTGTGGAATCCAGCACTGCACCCTTCAGGATGATGAAGTTCATAAGGTACGCAAGCAGGAAGCCTATGGTTATGAAAAGCTGATAAAGGCTTACCATTGTGCCGCGGACTTCGGCGGGGGACACCTCCGAGATATATACCGGTGACACAATTGAAACTATTCCAATGCCGAATCCGCCCACCATGCGGTAAATCACAAGCTGGGTGAAATCTGCGCACACGGCGCATCCTATGGCCGAAATTGAGAACAGGACGGCCGAAATGAGCATGGTCTTTTTTCGGCCCAGGAAATCCGACATCATGCCGGCCACAAGTACGCCGATGATTGAGCCTATGAGGGCGCATCCTACATACCAGCCTTCGCCGCCGGTAGTGAGGCCGAACTGTGATTTCACAACCTCCGTGGTACCGGAGATAACGGCGGTGTCATACCCGAACAGGATACCGCCCAGGGCTGCCACTATGGCAATGAAGACGGTGCGGGAACTAACTTTAGTTTTCATTGTTTATCTGGTTAATTTCTTGTATTTGAAGCGTTTTACCTCCGTGCCCTGACGCATCTTGCGGTTTTCCTCGTATTCCTGGAAGTTGCCCTCAAAGAATACAACCTTGCCGTCTCCTTCATAGGCCAGGATATGGGTGGCTATGCGGTCTAGGAACCAACGGTCGTGGCTCACCACAACGGCGCAGCCTGCGAAGTTCTCAAGACCTTCTTCCAGCGCGCGGATGGTGTTCACGTCTACGTCGTTGGTGGGTTCGTCCAGAAGGAGCACGTTGCCTTCGTCCTTGAGGGTGAGGGCAAGGTGCAGGCGGTTTCTTTCACCGCCGGAAAGGACACCGCACTTTTTCTCCTGGTCTGCGCCGGAGAAGTTGAAGCGGGCCACCCAGGCGCGGGCGTTGATGTCACGGCCGCCCATGCGCACCCATTCCGAGTTTCCGGCAATGGTCTCATACACGGTTTTGTCGGGGTCTATGGAGCGGTGCTGCTGGTCTACGTAGGAAATCTTTACGGTGTCTCCAATCTCTATGGTGCCGGTGTCCGGCTTTTCAAGGCCCATGATAAGGCGGAAGAGCGTGGTTTTACCGGCGCCGTTGGGGCCGATTACACCAACTATACCCGCAGGCGGCAGCTCAAAGCTCAGGTGCTCAAAGAGAAGACGGTCTCCGTAAGCTTTGGAAACGTCCGTGAACTTTATGACATTGTTCCCAAGGTGCGGGCCGTTGGGAATGTAGATTTCAAGGTTCTGCTCCTTTTGTTTGGAATCGGCCGAAACCATTTTCTCATAGGCTCCAAGACGGGCCTTCTGCTTGGCCTGGCGGGCTTTTGGAGCCATCCGGACCCATTCCAGTTCACGCTCAAGGG
Source organism: Bacteroidales bacterium UBA4230 (assembly GCA_002395605.1). GTDB lineage: Bacteria > Bacteroidota > Bacteroidia > Bacteroidales > UBA932 > Cryptobacteroides. Next base: position 13,319 of record DGXO01000016.1, on the reverse strand, counting down.
TTTTGCGGCGTTTGGATTCGGCCTTCTCTTCCTGGGCAAGGCGCTGGGTTTTCTGCTCCAGCCAGGAGGAGTAGTTGCCCTTCCAGGGAATGCCCTCTCCGCGGTCCAGTTCAAGGATCCAGCCGGCTACATTGTCAAGGAAGTAGCGGTCATGGGTGACGGCAATCACCGTGCCCTTGTACTGCTGCAGGTGGGCTTCCAGCCACTGGATGGATTCGGCGTCAAGGTGGTTGGTGGGCTCGTCCAGAAGAAGGACATCCGGCTCCTTCAGAAGCAGGCGGCATAGGGCCACGCGGCGCTTTTCACCGCCGGAGAGGTTACGCGTAAGCTGCTCTGCAGGAGGGCACTGAAGGGCGTCCATGGCCCTTTCAATCTTGGAGTCTATCTCCCAGCCGCCCATATGGTCTATCTTTTCCGTGAGTTCTCCCTGGCGCTCTATGAGCCGGTTCATTTCGTCGTCGTCCATGGGCTCCATGAACTTCATGGAGATGTCGTTGTACTCCTTTAGGATGTCCATGACATCCTGGACACCCTCCTGGACCACTTCCAGCACGGTTTTATCAGGGTCCATCTGAGGCTCCTGCTCCAGATACCCAACACTCACGCCCGGGGCCCACACAACCTCTCCGCGGTACTGTTTTTCCACCCCGGCTATGATTTTGAGGAGGGTGGACTTACCGGATCCGTTAAGGCCGATTATACCAATTTTGGCGCCGTAGTAGAAACCTAGGTATATGTCCTTGAGAATGACTTTGTTATTGTGGGGGAGCACCTTGCTCACCCGGTTCATTGAGAAGATGATTTTTTCGTCGGCCATAGGGGATAGTGTATATAGGTGTAAATATACAAAAATTTTCCCACATACGGCACCTGCCTAAGTGAAATGCTGCAGGTTGCCGTGCGTGACGTCACAGGTCATACGTTAAGGGCCGCTGATTACACAAAAATGGCCGTTTTTGTGTAACCAAAAGCCTTTTGGGCACGGCGTTACGCAAAATCGGCCAAAAACGTGTAAACAGCTGCCCTCACGGGCAAAGCGTGGTTTAGTCTCCGTAAGGATTGCCTTCTTTCCACTCCTTGAGTTCATCTCCGTGCTTGGCAACGCAGTGGGCGTAGATGCTCTCTTTGCGCTTTTCCTCAAGGGACTGCCACCAGCGGGTGCAGCCGGGGTACTGGACAAGTGATTCATCCACTTCTCCCACTTTTGACATGCCCTTGCGGGCAATGCGCTCTTTCTCATTTATGGGGAGCGATGACCACCAGATTTCAAGATTTACGTTCTTTTCCATAACTTATATTTCTTTTGGTAAAACTATTCTTCTTATATTGCAGCCCACATAGTTGCCAAGGACAATGACGGGATAGTACCACAGGATGTCCGGGCTCCACTGCCAGGCGGCTACAAGATAAACCACATCTGCAATGGAGTGGTAAAAGCCGCAAACAATGAAAAGGGGCACGCCAAACAGCACCGGGAGTATGTTCTTGGTGGTGCGGTACAGCCACACTGCAATATCAATGATAAGGCCGCAGCCAACGGCCCTAAGGAAACTCCTCCACGGGCCCTGCGCCAGCCTGCCTGCAACGGCCGCCTGCGCCCTTTCTACGGGTTCTCCGCCAAGAGACATCATGAGAAGGCCAAGGAGAATGCACGCCAGTATGTTGAAAAGCCAGATAAGGACCAGCTGGCCGGTTTCATTCAGCGGCATAACTCCAGCCCGTCCGGTATAGAGAAGCGAGCCGGAAAGTACCACTCCAATGAGGCCGAATGCAAAGATTATTGCGCCCGGAAGCCCTCCAAGGGCCAGAAAACCGCAGGCGCCAAGGCCTATGAGGATGCCTGCAAAAAATGATTTACGGTTGTTCATAATCTGTGATATCTTTCAAACGCTGCTTTTTCAAGGGCTTCACGGTCATTGGGGTGCGCAATGGAAATGAGCAGCCTGGCCCTTTCCTGAAGCGATTTTCCGTAAAGGTTCACCGCGCCGAATTCCGTTACCACCCACTGGACATCCGCCCTGGGGGTTACTACACCGGCGCCGGGCTTTAGCATGGGCACAATTTTGGGGGCGCCTTTTGATGTACGGGATGCCATGGCTATTATGGCTTTTCCGCCTCTGGAGTACTTTGCTCCGCGCACGAAATCCAGTTGCCCGCCGGTGCCGGAGTAGATGCGAGTACCGATGGAATCGGCCGAAACCTGCCCAGTAATGTCTATCTCTATGGCCGAATTGATGGAAACCATACCGGGGTTCTGCGCTATGGTGCGGGGGTCGTTGGTATAGGCGATGTCCATCATGAGGACGGCAGGATTATGGTCTACAAAGCGGTAAACATCCTCAGAGCCAAGGAGAAACGACGCCACTACCTTTCCGGTATCGATGGCCTTGGCGGAGCCGTCGATGACTCCGGCGCGGATAAGTTCCAGGGCGCCGTCTGAGAACATTTCCGTGTGAAGGCCAAGGTGCTTATGTCCCTTCAGGCACGCGCAAATGGCGTTTGGCATGGAGCCTATTCCCATCTGGAGGCAGGCGCCGTCCGGGATAAGCCCTGCGCAATGCCGCCCAATTTCAAGGTCCGTGGCCGATGGCTCCGCGTATGTTTTGGTAATTAGAGGCCGATTGTCACGCACAAGCGCCGTGAAACGGCTCACAGGGACAAGGCTTCCACCTGCAAACGGGACATTGGGATTCACCACCCCAATGCGCTCACGGGCAACTTCCAGCGCCGCCACGGAGCAGTCTACGGATGTGCCAAGGGACACCATCCCGTTCTCCGGCTCCGATACCTGCACCATTGCAACGTCACAGGGAAGCGCCCCGCTGCGGTACATGGCCTGGGTTTCAAAGAGGTTCACGGGGATATAATCGGCCAGACCCTCCGCCACATTGGCGCGGACATTGGGGCCTACAAAAAAACCCTGATCAAAGAAAGCGCCTCCGGCAGCGTATGGCGCCGGACCCTCCGTGTGGAAATGGTGGAAGTGAACATCCCTTAAATCAGTGCGCTCACAGAGTGCCTCTACCAGGATATGCGGCACGCTGGCAATGCTGGAGAGGTGAACGTGGTCACCGCTCCTTACAGCCTTTACGGCTTCCTGGGCCTCTATGAATCTGAGTTCAGACACATCTACAAATATAAGCATAATTTGTCGTATATTTGCATACCAAAACTCTAGTAAATGCACACACGGGAAGAAAAACTCCAGGCTTTCGGCCGCCTGCTTGACATAATGGACGAACTAAGGGTAAAATGCCCCTGGAACGCCGAACAAACCTTCGACTCCATCCGCCGCCTTACGGAGGAAGAGGTATATGAACTAAGCGAAACCATCCTGGAAGGAGACCGCCAGGGCACGGCCAAGGAGATAGGAGACCTCCTGTATCACATGGTGTTCTACGCCCGCATAGGGCAGGAAGAGGGCGCCTTTGACATTGCCGACAGCATTAACAAGGTGTGCGACAAGATGGTCTTCCGCCATCCCCACGTATTCGGCCCGGAAGCCGGAAAGACAACTTCGGCCAAGGAGATTGCAGACACCTGGGAACTTGTGAAAGCCAAGGAAAAAGGTGGCAACAAACGCGTGATGTCCGGCATCCCCAAGGCAATGCCCGCCATGCTCAAGGCTCTCTCTATGCAAGAAAAAGCCCGCGGATGCGGCTTCGACTGGGAAAATAAGGAGGACGTTTGGGACAAGGTGAAGGAAGAGTGTGCCGAAGTCTCCGAAGCTGCCGCCGGCGCATCCGAAGACCAGCTTGAAATGGAGTTCGGAGACCTTCTTTTTGCCGTAATCAATGCGGCCAGGCTTTACGGGGTGGATCCGGAATCGGCCCTGAGCCGAAGCTCCGAAAAATTCCGCCGCCGCTTTACTTATCTTGAAGAGCACACCATACGCAAAGGACTGTCCTTCAAGGACATGACCCTTCAGGAAATGGACGCAATCTGGGACGAGGCCAAGGCTAAGGGGCTATAGGGCCAGCTAAGCGAAGAAGGAAAAATGAACGCGGCCGTAGTGGCGCTCCTTCACAAAGTGCGGGTGGCCGGTGAATGAGTGTTCGTCTCCGTGCTCCAGGATAAAGTAGCATTCCGGGTGCAGGAGGTCGAACGAAAAAATTAGGTCCGGGAGCGTTTCAAGGCCCTCAAGGGCATACGGAGGGTCCGCGAAGATAATATCGAACTTCTCCCGGCAAATGGGAAGGAAGTCAAATACGTTGTCACGGACCATGGTGACGTTCGAAAGCCCAAGCCGGGCGGCCTCCGTTTTAATGAAAGACGCATTTTCCCGCGCCATCTCTATGGAATAGACGCGCGAAGCGCCGCGGGACGCGAATTCAAATGCAATGGATCCGGTACCGCCAAAAAGGTCCAGAACCTTGAGGTCCTGAAACTCATATTCATTGTCCAGAATGTTGAAAAGCCCTTCCTTGGCAAAGTCCGTGGTGGGGCGGGCTTTGTATCCGGCCGGGGGAAGGATCACTTTCCCCTTAAGTTTTCCGCCGATAATTCTCATATGCGGGAAACCGACTTGAAGTAACGGTAAAGTGACATTTCGGCCTCCGGGGTGAGGGGAGTGCGGAAGCACACCGTGGATACCTCCGGGTTTAGCTGGAGCCGTTTCATGGATAGGAAGAGGAAGTATTCTGCAGTGGTGAAATCCTGGGCCGGGAACGTATTTGCAAGTGACAGGCTCTTCCCTTGTGCAATGACAAGGTGGAGCCAGCCGTCGGCCCAAGAAGCCACAATCTTGTTGTACTCCCTCAAAGAGTCCAGCTCCTTTAACATATAGTACATTTCCGGAAGCACTTTCACGGGCTCTCCGGAGGTGGGAAGTACCGTGTTTGCAAGCACTTTGGAGAGGGATTCCCCAATGGAATTGGAGTATACAAGGACAGACGCCAGGGATGGCACGGAAACGTATTCCACAACATCCTGAGGATCCAGGGCCACCACTTCCTCCAGGGCCTCGCGGGCCGAAGCCGGATTGAAGAAAGGTTCCGGAACCAGGGCCACCTTGGGCGTGAGAAGGGAAATATCTACCCCTGAGTATCTGCGTTGGAACTCAGGGGTAGTGAATACTTTCTCTGCGCCAATCCAGGGCGACCGGTCAAAAGAAAATCCACCCAGGGAAACCTGGATGGATATTTCTGAGGTGCTATTACTCCCAGTTACCGGCATTGTTGTTAGGAGCGGTTATGCTGCCAACCTGAAGGCCTTCGTATTTGTTCTGGTCCTTGCGATCTGCGTCAAGGTTGATGCGGAGCTGGTTGTCAAGACCCTTGCAAAGAGCCCTGTAGGGCATGCGGGCCTCGAAGAGGGGAACCTGGACACCGGAAACAGTTTTGATGGTTGCTTCCATCTGAACCTCCTGGCCACCGGAGAACGGGATATATTTGAGGGAGTCAATTGAGAAATCCGGACGGTTGTTGAAGAGGGTGTCCTTTACGGGAATAGCGGTAACGGTGGAGAACACAACCTTCTGGCCGTTGTTGTAGGCTTCCTGGAGCTTTGCAGTGAGCTCTGCGGGTTTGAGCCTGCGGTTTGCCTTCTTGATGGCCTCTGTGTTTGCAACTGCGATGGAGTCGTCGTTGGAGCCGATTTGCATGATGATGTTCATCTTGCCTTCATTGTAGAAGAGCTTGAGGGAATCTACGGTAGGGCTGAAACGGCCGTTTTCACTCTTGAATGCTACCTGAAGGGTACGGATGTCCTTGAGACGCTGGATGGCCACCTGTGAACGGGCGGCAACCTCATTGTTGAATTCCACGGGCTTCTGGATGCTCTTTACGGTAACCCATACAAGGAAAACGATAAGGGCTGCAAGAACAACCTCGAGGGCGATTTTTAGTGATTTACTCATTATTTTAGTGTTTTACAATTATCAAAACTTCTCGCAAAGTTAAAAAAAAGGTTTCTCAAAAGCAATAATCTTTTGTAAATTTGCGGGTGCAAACATACAAGGCATGACAGAGACAGTCAGTTCAGGGAAAATACGGCAGTTCCGGACCATGCTTGAAAAAGCCCGGTCCGTAGCCCTTGCCGGCCACGTCCACCCGGACGGGGACGCCCTTGGCTGCGTTACCGCCCTTGCCCTTTACCTTCACAGGGAACTGGGGAAGGATGTCACCTGCATGTTCCCGGATGCCGCTCCGGAGAACCTCTCTTTCACCTTGAATCCTTCCCTTAAGTATCTCTGGGGGGAAACCTGCGCGGCAGACCTCGTGATCCTAATGGACTGCAACGCATTTTCAAGGACGGAAGCCCTGTCGGAAGCCCTCGGCGCATCTTCGGCCCCGAAGGTCCTCATAGACCATCATCTGAACCCAGATTCCCGGAGCTTCAACCTTGTGTTCTCCACGCCGGAGATTTCATCGGCCTCGGAACTCACTTTCTGGATACTCAAGGCAATGGGCTGGGACCTCAAGGACCGTGAGATAGGGGAGGCCCTCCTTACGGGAATGACCACGGACACCAACAACTTTGCCAACTCCGTTTTCCCCACCACGTTCACCATGGCGTCGGAGCTCATCGCTGCCGGCATAGACCGTGACGCCATCCTCCGTAAGATTTACCAGAGTTACCGGGAAAACAGGGTGCGCCTCATGGGCTACATGCAAAACGAGGGTCTTGTGATCCTCCCGGAGGGCGCCGCCTACATGATACTCACCAAGGAAATCCAGCACAGGTTCGGCATCAAGGAAGGAGAGACGGAAGGCCTTGTGAACGTTCCCCTTGCCATTAAGAATGTGAGGATCTCCCTTCTTCTGAAGGAGGCCGAAGAAGGAGACCATTTCCGCGTTTCCCTGCGCTCCAAGAAAGGCACAAGCGCCCAGCAGTGCGCAATGAATTTCTTTAACGGCGGCGGTCATGAGAATGCGGCCGGCGGAAAACTCTTCCCCGGGAAGGACCTTGGCGGGGAAAGCCTTGAAGAATACGTGAAAAAAGCCCTCCTGAGTGTATTGCAATGAGAAAGACCATACTCATAATAGCATTGTTGTCAATGGTGGTGTGGGCCTGTACAAAGCAGTCCCTCAAGACAACCTATGACAGACAGGCCACCTTCATCGATAACTTTGTAACCGCCCAGATGAAGGCCGATACCACGGCTACGCTGGTGCAAAACGGCGGCGCCTGGCGTCTTACCCTGAAGGATACCCTGGATACGGAGAGGGATTCCCTGGATTACGGCGGCCGCGTCACCATGGAGTATGCCTCCTACATCCTTTCGGGGGCGTCGGTGTCGGCCTCAAATCTTGTTGAGACCTCCCGTAAAGACATAGCCGTATCTGCCGGATGGGTGCTTTCAGACACCACGGTTTTCGCTCCCGTCACCATCACGCTTGACAAAAACCTTGTGGAGGGCCTCAGGCTTGGGCTTCACGGGGTTCAGCCTCAGGACGAATGCTATGTGCTCTTTACCGGCGAATATGGCTACGGAAACAAGGAGAACGGCACGATTCCTGCAAAATCGGCACTGGTCTATCACATTTGGATTGAAAGCATAGATAATGAATAAAATACTTAGAATACTTATTCCCGCAGCAGCTGCGGCAGTTCTCTCAGGCTGCGCCCAGCAGGTCACCGAAAGCACCGGAGCCCAGGCCAAGGAGTACCTGGACCTTTTCATGAGCACGGAGTATCCCACCATTCAGCCGGACCAATGGGGAATGTACATCCTCTCCGACACCCCCGGAACCGGCGCAGACCGTGACAAGGATGCCTCCTTCGCCTATCTCCGCTGCACCATCCGCTCTTTTGGCGGCGAAATCCTCTCATCCACGGAGGAAGACATTGAGAAGCAGCTGGACCAGGATAGCTACAAGAGCTACAACTATTACGGCCCCCGGTATTTCAATACCGCCGAAGGCAAGGGCTATGCCGGCCTTCAGTATCTTCTGGAAGGTATGAAGGTTGGCGGCAAACGCACTGCCATCATGCCTGCCTGGCTTGCCACCACAAGCCGTTTCGGCACAATGAAGGAGTACCTGGACGCCTGCACAAGTTCCACTCACCTTATCTATGAGATTACCTTCGAGGGCCAGTGCCAGGATATCTCCGTGCAGGAAATCACTGAGCTCAGGGAATATGTCACGGCCCATTACGGGGCGTCCCAGGAAAGCACCACCTACAAGACCGACCAGGCCGGCGGCACCTTCTACTTTGTCTCCGACACCACTTCCTTCAAGGAGGAGGACAAGAGGGCCGATGACGCCACCCTGGATCTTATTTACACCGGGCGCCGTCTGGACGGGCAGGCCTTTGACACCAATAGTCAGGAGGTTGCCCTGAAGGAAGGCCTTTATGTGAAGGAAAGAACCTATGAGGCCTCTTCCGTGAAGTTCTCCAAGGAGTACTCTTCCATATCCATGGGCGGCACCTCTTCCCTTATAGAAGGGTTCAAGGCCGGGCTTTACAAGATGCACTGGGCCGGCCAGAAGGCCACCGTCCTTTTTGTCTCGGACCTTGGATACGCCGCCACCGGAAGCGGCAGCGTAATCCCTCCGTACTGCCCCCTTATCTTTGAACTGGAACTGAAGAAGGATGAGTAGCGCTCCCACAGAACTGGGCACAAAGCCCGTAGGGGCCCTCATCAGGCAGTACGCCGTCCCGGGTATCATTGCCATGACAGCGTCGTCGCTGTACAACATGGTGGACAGCATCTTCATCGGCCATATTCCCGATGTAGGGTCCCTGTCCATGTCCGGCCTTGCCGTCACCTTCCCCCTCATGAACATCTCCACGGCTTTCGGCACCCTTGTGGGCGTTGGAGCCGCCACCATGATTTCCGTTCTTCTGGGCCAGAAAAACTACAAGAGTGCCGGGAAGGTCCTTTGCAACGACGTCACCCTGAATATCATAACGGGCGTCATTTTCACCATTGTGTCCCTTGTGTGGATGGATCCCATCCTTCGCTTCTTCGGGGCGTCTGACGCCACGCTCCCGTATGCCCGGGATTACATGACATATATCGCCCTGGGCAATGCCGTAACGCACCTGTACTTCGGCCTCAATTCCATTGTGCGCTCTTCCGGCAACCCTAAGCTGGCCATGGGACTTACCCTGTTTACGGTTACATCCAACGCCATTCTGGACCCCATATTCATTTATACGCTGGGCCTTGGAATCAAGGGCGCGGCCATTGCCACCGTCCTTTGCCAGTGCATGGCCCTTGGCTATACCCTTTGGTATTTCCTGGACCAGGACCGTTTCCTTCACCTGCCCCGTTCCTTGAAGATATTCAGGATAGACTGGAAGATAGCGGGGGATTCCCTTGCAATAGGCATGGGACCTTTCCTCATGAACCTTGCCAGCTGCATAGTGGTTCTTTTCATTAACCAGCAGCTTGTGAAATGGGGCGGAGACCTTACCCTTGGAGCTTACGGCATCGTTAACCGCATTTCCTTCCTCTTTGTGATGATAATAATGGGGTTCAACCAGGGAATGCAGCCCATTGCGGGTTATAACTTTGGCGCAAGGCAGTATTCACGCGTCCGCGAGGTGTACCTTAAAACTGCCATGTGGGCCACTATTGTAACCGTAGTCGGTTTTATAGTGTCGGAGTTTTTCCCGGACGCCGCCGTGAGCATCTTCACCAATGACCCCGTCCTTGAAGAAAAGGCCGTGAGGGGCCTCAGGATGATGAATTTGGCATTCCCTATCGTTGGGTTCCAGATGGTTACAACCAATCTGTTCCAGTGCCTTGGAATGGTCAGGAAATCCATTTTCCTGTCCCTTTCCAGGCAGCTTCTGTTCCTTCTTCCCTGTATCTACATCCTGCCCGCCCTCCTTGAGAGCGAAACCGGAGTATGGTACAGTTTCCCCATCGCCGATACCATTGCGTCAGTGGTCACCGGTATACTTGCCGTCAATCTTATTGTAAAGTTAGGTAAACTTCAGGACGGAGAAGATCCGTCAATACTTGGAAGCCAGTTATGAATACCATCATCAATGTTGGCCGTTCCTTCGGCAGCGGAGGCGGCTATGTGGGCCAGGCCGTTGCGGAAAAGCTTGGAATCCCTTTCTATGACAACGAGCTCATTTCCAAGGCGGCTCAGGAAAACGGCTATTCTCCGTCCATCTTCGAGGGCGGTGAAAAGAAGAGGAGCATCTTCTCCATTTCCAGTTTCTTCACTTCCGGCCGAATGAGTTATCTGGACAATACCTACATGAACGACGACGTCCTTTTCAAGGTGCAAAGCGACATCATCCGCTCCATTGGTGAGAAAGGGGACGCCGTAATCATCGGCCGTTGCGCCGACTATATCCTCAGGGATCTCCATTGCCTCAATGTATTTGTGGGCGGCCCCGTAGAATACCGTGCGGGCCGAATCATGAAAAGCGAAGGACTCACGGAGGAAGAGGCCCTGAAGCTCATAAAGAAGAAAGACCGCATCAGGGAAACCTACTATAACTACTACACCATGGGCGCTTGGGGCAGCGGCTCCAACTATCATCTTTGCGTAGACAGCTCCGTGCTTGGAATTGAGGGCACCGCAGACTTTATCATTGATTTCGGCAGGAAGGCCGGGCTCATAGGAAAGTGAGCCGGCGTGGCCTCATAAGCATAATTGTCCCGCTGGCGGTTGCCGCCGTCAGCGCCGTGCTCATTTTCTCCGCAAAAAAGCCTGCCGCGGCGGCGGAACCGGTTTCGCCGTCAGTGGCATTCACAGACTATAACAAGAGCATTACAAATGAGCTGTCGGAGCTTCCGGCAATGGACCATGTTGTGGACAGTTTCATGCGTTACTGGGCCCTCAAAGGCGTTTCCATTGCCGTAACGCGCAATGATTCACTCATTTACGCCCGCGGATACGGAAAGGCCGGCCAAACGGATCCAATGACTCCAGGCACCATCATGAGGGTGGCGTCGGTGTCAAAGCTTCTAACCGCAATAGGCATAATGAGGCTGGAGGAAGAGGGGAAACTGCATCTGGACACCCCTGTCTTCGGCCCGTATGGAATTCTGAATGAATTCGACTCCGTCATCCGCGACGACAACTACTACCTCATTACCGTGGAGCATCTCCTGAGGCATCAGGGAGGCTTCCATTACAGGGGAGCGGATGTAATGTTCACGGGGTATCATCCTTCTGCCGAAGAACTTGTGCGCTCGGAGCTCCGCCGTCCGCTTGCCTTTGTGCCAGGGACCTGGCAGCAGTACTCCAACTTCGGGTATCTCCTTCTCTCCCTTGTGATTGAAAAGGCGTCCGGGATGCCCTACGATGCCTTTATGCAGCGGGAGGTGTTTGAGCCCTGCGGCTGCCACGGATTCAGGATAGCGGGGAATTACCTCAAGGACAGGCACCCCGGAGAGTCCATGTATTTCATGCAGCCGGATGCCGAACTTGTAACCTCGTTCGATGGCAAGTACGCCGGCGTTGAAAAGTGCTACGGCGGCAACGATGTCACTTCCCTCAAGGGGGCTGGAGCATGGGCGTGTTCGGCCGTGGAACTTGCCCGCGTGGTATCTTCGGCCGATGGCTTTGGCGTTGTGGAGGACATCCTTTCACCGGATTCTGTGCGCAAGATGACCACCTGGTACGACGACGACACCTTTTCCCTTGGCTGGGTGGACACTAAGGACGGTGAATGGACGCGGACGGGCTCATTTTCAGGGACTTCGGCCCTTATAAAGGTTTTCCCGGACGGTGAGTGCTGGGTGCTCATCTCCAATACTTCGGCCTGGAGGGGCTCCAAATTCAGCCGCAACACTTCCCATCTTGTGAAGAATCTCAGGAGGCGTTTTTCATCCCAGCTTCCGGTGAGGGATTTATTCTCTGAATAATTTTTGCTATATTAGCGGAAATTTAGTTTTCTTTTATGCTTGACAGTCAGCGCGGGCTTTATGTAGCCCATTCTTCCAACGGCCCCATCTCCATAGAGGGCAAAATGGCTTGCCGCCACGGACTCATAGCCGGAGCCACCGGCACAGGTAAAACCGTCACCCTTCAGGTCCTCGCCGAAACCTTCTGCCAGGCGGGCGTGCCCTGCTTCATGGCCGACATGAAGGGGGACCTCAGCGGTATTTCGCAGGCTGGGCGGCTGTCCGGGTTCATTGAGAAGAGACTGCCGGAGTTCGGCATAGAGAATCCCCAGTTCCAGAGCTGCCCCGTGCGCTTTTTTGACGTTTACGGAGAGCAGGGACATCCCATGCGTTCCACCATTTCGCGTATGGGCCCGGAGATGCTGGGGCGCCTGATGGACCTCAACGAAACCCAGACCGGTGTCCTCAATATAGTTTTCAGGATCGCAGACGACAACGGGCTTCTTCTCATTGACCTCAAGGACCTTCGGGCCATGCTCAACTTCGTGGGGCAGAACGCCGCGGAGTACACCACAAAGTACGGCAATGTGTCTTCGGCCTCGGTTGGCGCTATCCAGAGGGCCCTCCTTGCCCTTGAGAACCAGGGCGCGGACAAATTCTTCGGGGAACCGGACTTTGACATCTATGACCTCCTGCAATGCGAGGGCGGAAAGGGCATCATGAATGTGCTGGCCGCAGACCGCCTCATGCTTCAGCCTAAGCTTTATTCCACCTTCCTCCTGTGGCTGCTCTCTGAGCTTTACGCCACCCTTCCGGAGGTTGGAGAGATGGATCTTCCTAAGCTTGTGTTCTTCTTCGACGAAGCCCACATGCTGTTTGAGGGCACTTCCAAGGCTCTCACGGACAAGATCGAGCAAGTTGTGCGCCTTATCCGCTCCAAGGGCGTGGGCATT
>DGXO01000016.1:399-524 GCA_002395605.1 Bacteroidales bacterium UBA4230 | reverse complement strand
CCCAGAGCCCCACGGACATCCCCGCCAATATCCTGGGTCAGCTTGGAAACCGCGTACAGCATGCCCTCCGCGCCTATTCCCCTCAGGACCAGAAGGCGGTTCGCGTGGCGGCCGATACCTTCCGC
>DGXO01000016.1:0-283 GCA_002395605.1 Bacteroidales bacterium UBA4230 | reverse complement strand
GGCACCGGCGAGGCCCTTGTGTCCTTCCTGGATGCTTCCGGTACGCCTTCCATAGTAGAGCGCGCCAAGATCCTTTTCCCTCTTTCACAGATTGGCGCCATTACCCCGGAGCAGCGCACGGAACTCATCAAGCGCAGCCGCCTGTATGGTCGCTACGACCACCCCGTAGATCGTGAGAGCGCCTACGAGCTTATCACCGCCGCCACAGAGGAAGCAGAAGCGCCAGAAAGCGGAAATAGATGCCGCAGAGGAGGCCGAACGCCAGGCCGCCATCCAGGCCAAG
>DGXO01000058.1:40450-46475 GCA_002395605.1 Bacteroidales bacterium UBA4230 | reverse complement strand
ATCTCCATCCGTGACACCCGCGGTATCATCGACGCCATCCTGAGCGGTGCCATCGACAAAGCTCCCACCAAGGTTATCCCTTACTTCAACTTCACCGTTCCCACCAAGCTTGAGGGCGTAGACACCGGTATCCTTGATCCTAGGGACACCTACGCAGATCCTTCACAGTGGGAAGAGAAGGCAAAAGACCTCGCAGGTCGCTTCATCAAGAACTTCCACAAGTACGAGAGCAACCGTGCAGGCAAGGCCCTTGTAAAGGCTGGTCCTAAGCTCTAGTTTTCTGGCAGCTAACATGCTGCCTTTCAATATGTTATAGAAACTCGGGTGCACCGCCAAGTGCACCCGAGTTTCTATAATTGGCTGAGAGTGAGTTAGTTGCTGGCCAGCGCTAGATTCAGCCAGTCGTAGAAGAGGCTGTAGGAGGGGAGGAAAGCCAGCGTGAGAAGAAGGGCGCCCCACCAGGGCAGGGTGGAGAGGCCTATGACAAGCCATATAAGAGCCCAGACCGGCCAGAGGATGAGGCGCACGCCAAAGCGGGCGGTGTTCTGGAAGGCAGGGTCCTTTACAAGGAACTTGCAAAGGAGTTCTGAAAGAATCCACATGGGGGCCGATAAAGCCGCAAACACCAGCCACAGCGGGAAAGTGACGGCGGCAAGGAGGATGCGCGGAAGGCGGGCTGGCGCAGGATGGGCGGCGCGGATGGAGGCCAGGGTTTCCTCGTAGTGTTCGTCGTCCGGAATAAAGAGGATGAGACCGGAGAGGCGCCTGTAGAGCTCTTCCTGAAGCATTGCGTCACGGTCGCTGTCGGAAATGCCGGCAGGAATGGAGGCGGCAAACGCATTTACATCCAGCGGTTCTCCTATACGGATATGTGCTTCGGCCCTGTAGTGAAACCAGTCTGAGTAATCTATGCCGATGGGCACAATCCTGGTAGGGCGTTCCTGGGCGCTCCGGAAGGCCATTGTGGTTATGCCGCGCCTCATTGGAAGCAGGGAGTGCATGGGCCTGTGACGGCCTTCGGGGAATATGCAAAACGGCAGTCCGTGCGCCAGGGCACGGTCTATCTCATCGAAGGAAATGCGGTTGTGGGCAACTTCTTCGGCCTTGTCACGGCTATGCCGCGCAAGGGGAAGCATCTTGAGGAAATGAAGGATGCGGGCAATGGAGGGTTTCCTGAAAACGTCTGCGCGTGCCCCGAAGAGAGTGCCTCCACGCCTGAGCTGCAGCACCACCAGGGCATCCATTAGGGTGTTTGTGTGGTTGGCGGCGAATATCGTTGCCACTCCGTCATCCGGGGGCAACTGTCCTTCCGTAATCATTTTACGGTAGCTTCGGCGCGTAGTGAAATCCACATAAGGCCGAAGGAAGGCGTACAGGCCGTCTTTGTCCCAGAACTCAGGCATCGGCACGCTTGCTTTTGTTAAAGATTGTAGCTACGGTAAGGCCGGAAATAATGTGCCAGATGCCCCACCAGGCAGTGATTACAAGCATTCCTCCGTGGGGAGGGAAGCCTGCAAACAGGCTTGTTCCAAGCATGAGGGCAAGGCCAAGGCCGGAGTTCTGGATGCCGGTTTCTATGGTGAGAGTACGGCGGTCACGGAATGGCACTTTGCCTATGGTACCCACGGTAAAACCTATTCCAAGAGCCAGGAGGTTATGGATGAGAACCACCAGGAAGATATACTTGATGCTGATAAGGAAGGCGTCTATGTTGGAGGAGAACGACAGCACCACCATTGCAACGAAAATCACAATGGAAAGCCACTGCAGGGGCTTTTTAAGGGCGGCGGCAACCTTGGGGAGGAAGTGGCTTGTGAGAATACCCAGAACCAGTGGAATTCCAAGGAGGATGAAGATTGTCTTGAATACGTCCCAAAGCGGAATTACCAGGGTGGGGATTTCACTGTTGATACCTGCAAAGTGAAGGTACACGCTGCCCCACGCCCAGAAATTGAACGGCGTCATGAACACGGCAAGGGCCGTTGAGATGGCGGTGAGCGAGACCGAAAGCTCAATGTTGGCCTTTGCCAGGGAACTCATGAAGTTGGAGATATTGCCGCCGGGGCAGGCCGCAACCAGAATCATGCCCATTGCCATCATTGGCGATATCCAGCCCGTCATAAGTATTGCGAGCCCGCAGGTGAAAGCCGGAAGGAGCACCAGCTGGCTCAGCATTCCAAGAAGCACGGACTTGGGCTTTTTGAAAACTTCCACAAAGATGCCCGGCTTGATGCCAAGGGCAACTCCGTACATCACAAACGCCAGGATGATATTTATGGTGTTCATCCCGCCGGCATTGAGCGATACGTTGATGCTGTCTATGGTTTTAATAATCTCTGGTGCCATATTATGTGATTAAATGAATTTATGCTTGAAATCCTTGCAAAGGAGACGTGCCGCCAGCCTGCCGCTGATGACTGCCGGGGGAAGGCCTCCTGAGTATGCCGTGCGCTGGCCGGCAAAGTAAAGGCCTTTGCGGTAGCGGTTGGGGGCGTTTGTGGTGAGCGTTGCGGGAAGCCAGTCACTCATGTAACTGCCTTCATAGGTGTCGCAGTAGCGCTGATAGGTTACGGGGGTGGCCACATCCATAACGGCAATCTTCCCCTTGGTCTCGGGGATCTGCTCTTCAAGTATGCCGATAAATTTTTCGGCCACGGCTTTCTTCTTCTCATCATAGGTGCCGTCTTCCCTGGCCGCCTTCCAGTAACCGTAGGAATAGCCTGGGAAAAGGGCCGTCAGGGTGGTGCAGCCCTCCGGAGAATATTTGTCACGAGCGTAGTTGCTTACCACAAAGAAGGGAATGTCCACTCCGCCGTCCTTGAATGGCACCTTGAATACCATGGATTTGGGGTAGGCATTGAGGTCGGCCTCTACGCCTACTCCCACAAAGACTGTCTGGCTGGTGACGAGGAGCCTTCTCATGCGGCGGGCCCAACTGTCCTGAAGGGGCTTTTCAAAGAGTTTGTCAATGGCTGTGCGGGCATCTACCGTAACAATTATGGCATCGGCCTTGAGGAGCTCTCCATTCACGATGACGCCGCCGTCCACGACCTTTTCCACTGCGGTGTTGTAGCGAATTTCGCCGCCGGCTTCC
The DNA here is from genome assembly GCA_002395605.1 of Bacteroidales bacterium UBA4230. Classification (GTDB taxonomy): domain Bacteria; phylum Bacteroidota; class Bacteroidia; order Bacteroidales; family UBA932; genus Cryptobacteroides. The sequence continues at coordinate 43,381 of DGXO01000058.1, read as the reverse complement.
CTGAATGTATCGGCCATGTTGAGAGCCATCCTGAGGGAGCCTCCGGACGGATACCCGCTGTCGCCGGTGAAGAAGCCGCTGAGGGTATAGGCAAAGGTCATGGCGTTGTTCACGGGCGCCACAACCGCCTCCATGAGGGTACGGACGTCCGGGTCCTTGATCCGGGACAGATAGTGCTTTATTGACTGCATCCATAGGCGCGGGGTGACGCAGATGGCCGGGAACATGCGGATATAGTCCATGATTCCGGTAACGCCTTCTACGGGGGACTGGAAGTATTTGAACATCCGGACATCCCGGAAAATGTTCCTCAGGGCCTTCCTGTCACGGGGTGAATAGGCCGAAAGTTCCTGGAGGGTGCGGTCTGCGTCTCTCCATATTGCCAGCTGCGCCTTGCCGTTTTTGAGAACGTAAACCGGGTCCTTGAAGTATACGGGATTGTTCTCCTTGAGTGCGCCTACCTCTTTCCATACTTTGTTGAGGTCCAGGTGTTCTCCTGAGCCGTTGAGCCAGTGGACGCCGCCCTCGAACATGTATCCGCCGCGTTTCCAGCAGGTGGAAATCCCGCCGGGCGTGGCGCATTTTTCAAGGATGAGGGTCTGAAATCCGGAGCGCTGAGCATAGATTCCAGCAGTGAGACCGGATATGCCTCCGCCAACTATGATCAGTTTTTCATTCATCTTCTATTGTGAGGCCGTCGTAGGCAGGCCGAATGTTTGGTTCAAGTTCTTTGCAGAAATCGGTATACCTTGGGAAACTGTGGCTAAGGTGGGTGAGCCAGGTGTGTTTTGCGCCAATCCTATGGGCAAGGTCAATTGCCTCCTGCAGCGAAAAATGGGAGTGGTGAGGATGGTAGCTCACTGTGTTGAGGGTCAGATGTGTAAGGCCCTTAAGTTTCTCAAGTTCAGAGTCATCTATATGACTCATGTCCGTAATATAGGCGATATTCCCAAAGCGGAAACCAAGCACCGGCATCTGCCCGTGAAGGCCCCGGATGGGGATGATGTTTGGATTGTCGTGGGATGCCTCCGAGACAATTTGCCCGGGGTGTGTGAGGCTGCCGTCCGGCTGGCGGTAGAAGTAGCCTTTGTCATGGACCCATTCCAGTTCTCCGGTACCTTCAAGGGAGTCTACGCGGAACGGGCGTTCATCAATGACATGAACATGCCACTCCGGAGCGCCGGGGTACTTTTCCTCCTCAAAAGCGTATGCGTAGTCGTTTTTAAGGCTTTTGAGAACCCTTTCCTCGCAGTAGATTTCGGCGGCCTTGCGGTCTATGTAGTTGAAGGAACGGACATCGTCCAGGCCCCCTGTGTGGTCTTTGTGGTTGTGGGTGAGGAGGATGGCATCCAGGTGACGGATATCGGCCCGGAGCATCTGGCTGCGGAAATCCGGCCCGGCGTCAATGAGGATTTTAAGGCCTTCATACTCAACATAGGCCGATGAACGGAATCTCTTGTCCCGCTCATCCGGGCTTTTGCACACCGGGCATTGGCATGCTATGATAGGCACGCCCTGTGAGGTTCCGGTTCCCAAAAATGTGAGTTTTGCAGCCATTTTTAAAAATCAAATATAGTCATTATCTTTGAAAAATGAAACACTGATCCCCGCTACGGACAGTGAGTATTGACTATATTGTGGAATATATGGAACAGTTTTGGGATTTTGTATTGAGATTGCTGGCGGCCGGGCTGCTTGGCGGCCTTGTGGGCCTTGAGCGTATGCTAAGGGCCAAGGAAGCCGGCATCCGGACTCATTTCGTGGTGGCTCTTGGCAGCGCCCTTCTAATGATTATTTCCCAATATGCCTTTGAGGGGCAGGACTTTGACGCTTCGCGTGTGGCGGCCCAGGTTGTCTCCGGCATAGGCTTTATCGGGGCCGGTGTAATCATATTCCAGAAAAACGTAGTCCGCGGGGTTACCACAGCAGCCGGCCTTTGGGTTGCGGCTTCCATCGGCCTTGCCTGCGGTGCTGGAATGTACGCAATTGCGGCTGTTGCGGCACTGCTGGTTATAATCTGCCTTGAAACCATGCACTTCATCACTCTCCACCATACAGAGAGGCCCGTCACCTTGAAGGCCGATATCTCCTCTCCGGAAGATTTGGAGAAGACCCTTGATATGTTTAAAGACAGGAAGATTACCGTAGAATCATACTCCATAAAGGACGGCAGGGGCGTTTTTGAAATAAGGGTTACACAAAAGGCTTATCTGAAAACGCTACCGGGAATTGTCTCAACCCTCACCAATCCTTCCGTGGAAAACGAATAGAGAAACATGAAACAGGAATTACTGGATCTTTCGTCGCAGTACCTTCAGGCTGCAAACAAGCTTCACGATGCCGTACGGGATATAATTAAGGATGCCGGAGGCTTCATAAATACCACCAACAACCGTCAGGAAAAGGCCGATATCAAGGCGCTTGTCTTTGACAAGGGCAAAGGCTACACCGAGACTAAGCCCATACGCGCCCTAAGGGTATCTGATAAAGGTGAGGTTGAGGTTTGCATTGGCAATTTCGGCACAATCTATACGGACAATTTCCTCAGGGGAAAGGCCTCAGAGGACCACTGGATGCCCCTCAGAGGCTCCTCCGTCATGTTCTACCAGACCATACTGTCAATCATCAAGACCATTGACGTCTATTTGCCGGAAGACAATGCATGATCGGGGTCTCCGTTGTGCCTTTACGCATAACCATGATACTTACAACCACTCCGATAGGGGCTGGTCAGCAATACTCGCCGTATTCGCAGCCCACATTCTCCGCGTGAATGCGGTCAATGAGATTTCCTTTCAGGTCGAACAGCTGGACAGTTCCGCGGCCGTTACCTCCGTTCCAGAGGCGGTTGTGCCGCTTGGCACCGTCCGGAGCCTCGTAGTTCACCAGGAGCATGTCCTTTTTCTCGCAGGTGATGTCGGTAATCATCTT
>DGXO01000058.1:0-40352 GCA_002395605.1 Bacteroidales bacterium UBA4230 | reverse complement strand
TGGGTGTCCGTCTCCTTGCAGTCGAATTCAGTATGGACGGCTGTCCAGGCCTTGGAGAAGTTGAACTCATAGGGCTTTCCCTCGTACCAGAAGGCCGAAAGGAGTTTGCGGGGAAGGGCCAGGGGGCCGACTTTCGGCCTGCCGCCTCCGATATCGAAGACGCTGTCCGTGAGTTTCTTCCCGGTGATTTCGCTGGTGAGGTTGCCCGAAGACAGCCACACCCAGGGGCTGGTGAAATCCTTCCCCCAGTTTTTGTCGGCGTAACCGTAGCAGTCCTCCGGCCGGACCACGTAGCGGCGGCCGTTCCAGATAACTACGCCTTCAAATGCTGACTTCATGCCCTCGGCGTGCCAGAACATCTCGAAAGCCTCGGCGTGGCGGAATACTTCGTCGGCCCCGAAGCCCACGTTGAAGGCGGTTATTTTTCTTATCTTGAGGTCCCAAGATATCTCGCCGTCCTGGCACATCCATTCGGGATGATTGGCAGCATCCGTCACCTTCACGTGACCGCTGGTACGGTCTTCCGTGACAAAGCAGTCGTCGGCCTCCACACTGAAGGGCACGCCCCAGTCCACCTTGATTTTCTTCCAGCCGAAGAAGCGGTGAAGCTGCGCCGCGTCCTCGCCCCAGGCACCGGCCTTGACCATCAGGTAGGACGGTTTCTGCGGCTTCCCGGGAATCTGGCCGAAAACTGGCTCCTCACCACCCAGGGCGGGGTTGCACAGGAAGAATTCAATGAAGAAAGGTTTGGCCTCGCCGGTCTGGGCGTCATGGGCGGTGAATGAGTGCCACCACCAGTCGTAGCCTTTACTGGCCTGGGCGCCGAAGAGCTGGCAGGCGTCGCGGGCGATATCGTGTTTGTTGAACATGTTTTTCAGTCGTCACAAGTTAGGGAGAACAAAGATACGAAAATTGCCAGAATGTCAGCATCAAAACAATGCATGATTTTTGGTGGATTCCGTCGGATTGATTTTCTCATCCGGCGGATTTTCAGTATATTCGCAAGATAAAAGCCCAGAGATTAATTTCTAATATGGAGACAATCACCCTCAATAACGGCATCAAGATGCCAATTCTCGGATACGGCGTCTATATGGTGGACCCGTCCGTCACTGAGCGCTGCGTGCTTGATGCCATCAGCGTCGGCTACCGCTCGCTGGATACGGCACAGTACTACGAGAACGAGGCCATGGTGGCATCGGCAGTCCGCAAGTCCGGCATCCCACGGGACGAGTTCTTCATCACCTCCAAGCTCTGTCAGTCCCATCCTTCGTACGAGCAGGCTAAAGAGAACGTGAAGGGGTCGCTTCGGCGCATGAAGCTGGATTACTTGGACCTCATGCTCATCCACTGGCCGATGGGGAACGATGGCGAAATCTGGGCTGCCTTCGAAGATCTGGTCAAGGAAGGCTACCTTAGGAGCATCGGCGTTTCCAACTTCTACCCGGAACAGTTTGACAGGTTGGTCCGGGAAGCCTCCATCATCCCCGCCGTGAACCAGATTGAGACCCACGTTTTCTACCAGCAGAGGCCGATGGTCGAGCTGATGGGAAAGCATGGAACTGTAGTTGAATCCTGGGGTCCTTTGGCCGAAGGCATGAATGGTATCTTTACCAATCCGGTGCTCACAGAAGTTGGTGCCGCGCACGGAAAGACTGCTGCCCAGGTTGCGCTGCGTTTCCTCATCCAGCAGGACATCATCGTCATTCCGAAGTCCGTCCATAAGGAGAGGATGATTCAGAACATGGATGTCTTCGACTTCTGTCTTTCCGATGACGAGATGGCGGCTGTCCGCTCACTTGACACCGGTCACAACCTGGAGGGATGGCCGTCAGATGCATTGAAGTATAATCCCAAGGAGATAGTGAAATGAAAGCACTTGTAATTGGCGCAACCGGTGCCGTAGGTAAAGACCTCGTAGAACAGCCCGCCGCCATGATTCGGATTGCCAAATCCGGGAAGACAGGAACACTCATAATAGAGTCACGGGATATATAAGCCTCTGATTGACATGCCATTCCATAAGAAGAAAAGACCGAATCCATACAAGGAAGCCAACGAGGCGTTCCTTCAGGTGAAAGCCCGGGAAGAGGGGATTGTTGTCTTGGACAACGGAGTCCTGTACAGAGTGCTGGAAGAAGGCCATGGAAGCAAGAAGCCGACGCCCCGGAGCATCGTATATGTCAACTACACAGGAAGGCTCATTGACGGAACTGTCTTCGATACCACCGAAGGCCAGCCTCTCCCGGCCCTTTTTATGGTGGGAGACCTCATCATGGGCTGGCAGATTGCCCTTACCCGCATGCATGAAGGCGACAAGTGGGAAGTATACATTCCCGCTAAGTGGGGCTATGGCTCAATGAAGATGGACGACATTCCGGCCCACAGCACTCTCATCTTTGAACTGGAACTTGTAAAGATTGAGAGATGAACGGAGATATCGCGCTATGAAAAAAGTAGCCTGCATAGGGGACAGCATCACTTGGGGGTTCACTCTTCTGAATCCCTGGAGGCAGAGCTATCCGGCCCAGCTCGGGAGACTGCTTGGAGACGGGTATGAAGTCAGGAATTTCGGGTACAACGATGCTTCGGCCAGGTTCGATGCCGATACGCCTTATGTCCTCAAGGGCGTCTACCGGAAGAGCCTCGAATGGAACCCTGACATTGTCCTCATCATGCTCGGCTCCAATGACACCAAGACAAGGAACTGGGATCCGGAGGTGTTCAGGAGAGATTACTGTAAGCTGGTGGAATCCTATCGGAGTCTACCCTCCAATCCCCGCGTAGTCCTTATCGCTCCAATAAGGATTTTCCTTGTCAAGGGAATACCCCTCATGGGTCTATATCCGGACACTATGGAAGAGGGGGTTCGGCCTGCTATTTTGGAAATAGGGGAAGAGATGGGGCTCCAGGTAGTTGACCTGGCCGATTTATTCACAGACCGTTCCTGCTGCATTGACGGGGTCCATCCACAACTGAAGGGGACCACAATGCTTGCGAAGAAGATATTTGAATCTGTATTTTCGAAATGAAACTTAGTAGTCTTAAAGACCTCAAAGTCATAAAGAAAGACCTTGAGCCCGAGCCGGAGGCCAAACCTTCCGGAAATCAGCCGCGCTGCAAAACTGTGGTTCATAGGAGCAAGGAGGAAGAGAAGGCCCGCAGCGAAGGTTTCGCCAAGGGACAGAAGGTCCGCATGATGGACAGCAGCGACGTGGCCACCATCGTCGGGTTCGGGAAGGACTTCTATGAACTGGAGATAGACGGCCTCGTTTTCAGGGCCGTGAAAGGGGATTTCTACCCGATCGATCCTGAGGAAGACCGCAAACTCCGTTCGGCCATTCCGTCAAAGCATTCCAAGCCGGCCGAAGAACCGCTCCGTTCGGAGGACCTGCTGTCAGACTTTACTGTAGACCTCCATATTGAGCGGATTCCCGGCAGCGACGGCATCCCCGAGTGGGCCGCGCTGGACTTCCAGATGAACTATTTCCGTCAGGTCCTCCGTAATAATCTGAAGCACAAGGGCAAGCGGATTATCTTCATCCATGGGGTGGGGGATGGCACTTTGGCACAGACAATCCGCAAGGAATTGGACGAGGTCTTCGCCCTTTCTTGCAGTTACACTTTCGGCCCCATGGGAGCCACCAATGTCACCATAAAATGAGCAGAACTCACGAGAGGTATGTCATCGTGAGAGTTAGATGGAAAGATATTGAAAATAGCCAGTCATGAAAAGTGGAAAACATTGGTTTCTGGACGAAGACGGAGTCCTTCACGTCAAAAAAGGATTCCGGAAGGATGCGAGGTAGTGAAAGAGTACTTAAACGTTTTATGAAAGCCAGCGGAAGGCTCAAGGAGCTTCACGACAAATATGACCTAACATAAAAACGTCTGATTGAAATGAAAGTTCATAAGATTATTATTCTTGCCTTGGCACTATGCCTTTTGGGGTGTACGGCTTGGTTTCTCTTCGAAAAGAAAAGGACATCACTAGACCCGCAAGTCAACTCCGGGACACTTGAATTCTACCATGACTTCCATTCAGTGCATATAAGTCCAAGGACGGTGACAGTATGGCTCCCGGACGGATATCAGACAGGGGAGGAGTGCTGTGTCCTCTATATGCACGACGGCCAGATGCTCTTCGATTCCACCACCACCTGGAACCGCCAGGAGTGGAAGGTGGACGAGGTGCTGGGAAGACTGATGGCGGATGGTACTGTCAAGCGTACAATCGTTGTCGGCATAGACAACACTCCGGAAAGGCTCCGTGAACTCCTCCCGGGGAAGATCCAGTCCTATATGGACGCAGACGACATTGAGGACCCCGCCTACGCCCTCGGGGACAGCTACCTGAAGTTCGTCACCGAGGAGGTGAAGCCTTTCATTGACTCCCTCTACCGGCCGCTCACGGACAGGGAGCACACCTTCATCGCCGGGTCCAGCATGGGAGGGCTCATCTCCCTGTATGCCCTCTGCGAGTACCCTGAGGTGTTCGGGGGAGCCGCCTGCCTGTCCTCGCATATCTCCATATCCTACCTCAAGGACTTCACCGATGACAGCGATGCGGCCGCGGATGCCTTCCTCAGGTATGTCTCAGACATGATGCCGGACAGGGAGACCACGCGCCTCTATATGGACTACGGGAAAGCGGGCTACGATTCTGCCTACGGACCCTATCAGGAAAGGATGGATTCACTCTTCCTCTCAAGAGGATGGGACGAGGACCACTACAGGAGCCTCGCCTTCGAGGGTCACGACCATAATGAGACCTGCTGGGCGAGCCGGCTTCATGAGCCCCTGCAGTTCCTTCTAGGGGAGAAGTAAAGATTTCTGGAAATCTCCGCTCATGAATAAAGGAAGAATGCTTGAAAAAACTTTCTTATCTATTTGCACAAAATAATTGTACGATGGAAGCAAAAATCGTTGACCTTCAAGAATGGGTATCTTTTGGCGGAGGAGGTTTTGGGGAATCCTACTACAACAAGACAGACGACTCCGTAATCCTTAAGTTGAATAAACCCGGCATTTCTGCCAGCAAGGCGGAGGAGGAGTTTCTACGCTCCAAGGCAGTCTTTCAAATGGGGATTCCATCGGCCGAACCTTATGAGTTTGTAACGGACGGGCAGCGTTACGGCATGACTGTCCAGCGGATTCAAGGCAAGGAGTCGTTCGGAAGGATTATTGCCGACCATCCCGAACGGCTGGAGGAACTGGCCGGCGTTACGGCAGAATATGCCAAGGCGCTTCACTCCATTCCATGCAATACGGAATCTTTTGACAATATTGCCTTGCGTACCCGGGAAATGATTATGGAGAACAAGGTGATTCCGGACAATGTCAAGGCAAGGCTGGCAGGCTATCTTGACGAATTGGAGCCGGCAACCACCTGTTTGCACGGAGACCTTAATCCCTGCAATATCATTATGGCGAATGGCAAGGTATATTGGATAGATTTGGGCGATTTCGGCTATGGAGACCCCTTGCTGGATTTTAACATCCTCTCCCACATGAGTGGGTACGGTCCCAATCCTATGCTCAAGCACCTGTTCCATATGGACAGAAAGATGCTTACGCATTTTTATCAGTCTATGGGAAGGCAGTATTTCGGCCCCGTCTGGGATACGCCGGAGCATAGGGAGAAGATGCATCGCATAGATCAGATTATGGCAGGGAAGGCCATCTGTATGTGGCCCCGGTCCTACCATGTCAACCTGCCTTATCTTCAGGGAAAGAAACTCCTGACCGCAATCAACCTCTTTATCGGAGACCGGATGTAAACCGCCGCCTTGATGGGGGCACAGATTGACCTTTTGATAGACCGTAATGATGAAACGATTTCTTCTGACGATTCTTTCAGTCCTTGTCATCGGTGCCTCGCTCATCAGCTGCGGGACGCAGAAAAGGATGTCCGGTACGCCTGTGATTGACAGAATCCAGGAGCGAGGAACACTGCTTGTAGGCACTACAGGGGACTACCGGCCGCTCAGCTACAAAGAGCCGGAGACCGGGGAGTATTGGGGGTTCGGGATCGATGTCGCGGGCGAGATTGCAAAAGAGATTGGAGTCAGCATCAGCTATGTCCCCACTTCCTGGCCTACATTATCGGCCGATGTCCTGAACCCGGAGTTATTCGACTTCGCCATCGGCGGAATCACCATCACCGACGCGCGGTTGGAGACCATGGACATGTCGGAAGGGTATCTCTGCAACGGGAAGACCATCCTCTGCAGAAAGGAGGATGCGGGAAAGTACAAGAGCATCGAGGACCTTGACAAACCGGAGGTCAGGGTAATGGTCAATCCCGGGGGCCTGAACGAGAAATTCGCCAGGGCTAATCTGCCGTCATGCACTCTCATTGTCTTCGAAAAGAACGAGGAAATCCCCTCGAAGGTCGCTGAAGGGGAGGCCGATGTTATGATAACGGAAATCACCGAGGCCCCTTGGTATGTACAGAACGATTCCCGGCTGGCCGCACCGCTTCTTGAAAGTCCCTTCACCAGAGGGCAGATAGGAGTCCTCATGAGGAAGGGACAGGATGATCTCCTGAAGAAGGTAAACTCCAAGATCCGGGAAATGAAAGCCAGCGGAAGGCTCAAGGAGCTTCACGACAAATATGACTTGATATACGGATATTGAAGTTGGCGTCATTTGGGCCGGGCAAAGAAAAAACCTCCCCGGATAGGGGAGGCTGCTCAGGCAGTCGGCACGGGTTTTACTTGATTTCTGTCAGCTCCCCGGTAACGGAATCGATGATGAATCCCCGTACCACGACATCTTTCGGCATCAGGGGATGATTCACTACGGCGGCAACGGTCTTCCTGACGGAGTTTTCCGTGTCATGGAATCCTTCAAGCCAATTCTCGACATCCTTCTTTTCTTCCCATTCAGCAAGCACATCAGGCGCCACACCTCTTTCCAGCATGTGCGGCTTGAACTCTTCATAGCTCATGTGGCAGGCACCGCATGTGGAATGATGGACTACCATCACTTCATTCACTCCCAGTTCATAGATAGCGACAAGGAGTGACCGGATGGCGGAGTCTTTCTCCGAGAGGACAAGGCCGCCGGCATTCTTTATAATCTTGGCATCTCCGTTCCGGAGGCCGAGGGCCTTGGGAAGGAGTTCGGTAAGGCGGGTGTCCATGCAGGTGAGCACCGCCAGTTTCTTTTCAGGGTACTTGTCTGTAATGAACGGTTCGTAGGCTTTGGAGTCAACGAACTTCCTGTTGTATTCAAGAATAGAGTCAATCATGTGAGGGGTAAGTCTTTTCTTAATAATGATGTTGTGAACTTTGACAAGTTCAAATATACGCAAAAATAGTTATCTTTGGAAGACATTAACAAAGAACTGATATGCTGTTTTACGCGATTCTTGGAATAATAGTGCTTGTGGCGCTCTTTCTGATATTCAGGGACGACCACGACAAGTCTTATAACCGTAGTGAGAAGAAAGCCCAGCGGCAATCCGACAACGTTAAGAAAAGCGCAGTTTACTCCAAAAAGGAGAATTCCAGGCCCAAGGTGGCACCTAAGGCGCAGGCTAAACCCTCCGGGCCTTCAATTAAGGACCAACTTCTGGGAGAAATCAGGGATGCCATACTGGAAGTAACAAAGGCTGCCGATAACCCCAAGGGCATTGTCGGCCAGTTTATCAGCGAGACAAAAAATGCCATTGACAGTACCGTCAAAGAAGTTCAGGAGGCATTGTACACATCGGCTTCCAATACAAACATAGATGTTCAGGAAGTAATTGATTTATCGTTTCTCGATAATTTGGAATATGACAAAGACCTGGAAGAGAATACGGAGACATTCGACATAACCGGGCTCAGGTATCACTGTACCGTACATGATTGCGGAAAGATTGTAGGCGTTGTGAAGCCGGAGCCTTCCAACGTGCATGATAACCGTGCGCAGGCGGTGATTAGAAACGACGGAAAACTGCTTGGATATATTCCCCGCACACAGCTTGACTGGTACGAGGACTTCAATGAGAACAATGTCACTTGCCCGTTTGTGGGAGAAATTGAGCTTGACCGCTCTCGCGCCGCCCTCATTGCCGAAATAAAAGTGATCCTTCCCTCCAGCCAGGAGTTTGTCCGTGAGGAAATTGAGGCGGAGTTATAGTAGCAGTACGTCTTCCAGCGTGTTCACAAGCGAAGGGTCATAGGGCTTTTCCAGCCTTATGTAATTGCCGGTGTAGCCGCCCATGAGACCGCCCTTGACGGAAGACTCCCACAGGACCTTCTCCTTGACTCCCTTGTTGGAAGCCACAAACTCGGAGTGAAGGCGTGCGCAAAGCTCTTCCAGTGCCGCTACGCGCTCTGACTTGACCTTTTCCGGCACCTGGTCCTTCCACTCCGCAGCCCTTGTGCCGGGGCGCCTGGAGTAGGGGAATACGTGGATGAACGCCGGTTTAATGCGCTCGGAAAGGAATTTGTAAGTCTGAAGGAACAACTCTTCCGTCTCTCCGGGAAGGCCCACAATGACATCGATCCCAAAGAACACCTTGGGCTGCCCGGGACGCTCCATTGCACCGCGAATGTAGTCTATGCGGGAAGCGAAAAGGGCGGTGTCGTAGCGGCGCCCAACACGCTTTAAAAGGGTGTCGGACCCGCTTTGAAGCGGTATGTGGAAGTGCGGCTGGAACTTGGTCCCGGACGCAATCCAGTCCACAATCTCAGGCGTAATGAGGTTGGGTTCTATTGATGAAATCCGGTAGCGTTCAATCCCTTCCACTTCATTCAGGGCTTTCAGAAGATCCAGGAAACTCTCCCCGGTGGTCCGGCCGAAGTCTCCGGTATTCACGCCCGTCAGAACCACTTCCTTCACACCTTCGGCGGCAATCTCCCGCGCCATCTTCACGCATTCGCAGATAGGAATATTCCGGCTTCGGCCCCTTGCAAACGGCACTGTGCAGTATGCGCAGAAATTGTCGCAGCCGTCCTGCACCTTCAGGAAACTCCTGGTTCGCTCCCCGGTGGAATATGCTCCGAACACTTGAGATCCCTCGACTTCGCTCGGGATGACATTAGCCTCCTCCAGAATCATCTTCTTTTCATTGGCCCCAAACACCCTTGAAACGCCATCTATGGCCAGAATCTCCTCACGGCGGAGTTCGGCGTAGCAGCCGGTGACAAGGATGCGGGCATCAGGGGCGGTCTTGTGGGCGCGGCGAATGAAGTTTCGGGACTTTTTCTCTGCGGTTTCGGTGACGGCGCAGGTGTTGATGAGGTAGGCATCGGCCTCCTCATTCCACTCCACCACCTCCCAGCCGGCGGCCTTGAAAGCGCGCTCGTAGGTGGAAGTTTCGGCGTAGTTCAGTTTGCAGCCAAGAGTTGTGAACGCTATCTTCATACGGCCTGGAAAAGGAAAACGCAAGGACGCTTGCCGATTGAAAATTCCCGGAGCTTTTTCCACTGCCCCACGGTTTGAGTGCGGATAAACTGGTCCGGGCAGGTGAGATTTGCGGCAACGCAAACCTTTGTGGAATCACGGAGTACCCCCAGCATGTCCTTGAACAGGGAGTCGTTGCGGTATGGAGTCTCAATGAGGATCTGAGTCTGGTGGAAAGACCTCTTTTCCAGCTGCTTCAGGGCCTCCTTCCTTTCGTCGGGCTTGGCAGGGATGTAGCCTGCAAAGGCAAAGCTCTGGCCATCAAGGCCGGAAGACATCAGCGCCATCATAAGCGACGACGGCCCCACAAACGGCACAACCTCAATCCCTTGTGTGTGGCACAGCGCCACAAGCCGTGCACCGGGATCCGCCACGGCGGGAAGGCCGGCTTCTGAGATAAGGCCCACCGGAGCGCCGTCCTCAAAAAGGGAAAGCAGGGCTTCAACCTCTGCTGGTTTTGTGTGCTCGTTGAGCGTGTGGAACTCAAGCTGGTCTATATGACCCTTGAGGCCCGCGGCCGAAAGAAAACGGCGTGCGGTGCGGACCTCTTCCACCACATATTTATGGATACCCGGCAGCGCCTGCAGAAGAGACGCCGGAAGGACATCCGACGGAGCACCGTCTCCAAGGGGAGAAGGTATGAGGTATAATTTACTGCTGTACTTCATTTTCAATTGCTTTTGACTTTCCCGTAGAGTCTATCTGCACCACGCTCTGTTCCACCTGTACGCCTGCAAGACGCCTTGCCGCGCGTTCCTCGCGCTCCTGCCTTGACATGAAAATCTCTCCGAACAGCTGGGGGAACGAGTAGAATTCCTTCTGGTAGGCTATACCCACGCCGTTTCTCTGGCTGTTGTCAAGGTAGGAAGAGAATTGGTCGGCCGAATGTGAGAAGATGGTTGTGCGGAGATTGCCGTTTTTGGTAACCTTTATTTCAACGTCCACGTCTCCGGTTATCTCGCTGGTGGTGCTCCCGATCATCTGCTTGTTGCCCACGGCGCCGTTGACTATAACGCGGTTGTTGAACAGCTGGGTGCTCACGGCAACGTCAAACATGTTTCGGCCTTCCTGGGCCTTGTAGTTGAGACCAAGGTCCAGGGGAATGTTAAGTTTCTCGAAGATATTGTTGATCTGGCCGCTCATGATACTGGACACGTTGGAGAATAGCATGTCGGAGCCCGTGGAGGTGATTCCGCTGTCTTCGTCCGGGAGGAAACTGCCCGCAATGAGAAGGTAGATGAACTGCTTCTGGATCTTGTCTTCCGTGCTCAGGGCGCTTTCCAGCGCTATCTGGCTGGAGGGATTGAGGTCCGGGACGTCAATGGAGAACTGGACTTCCGGGTTGGAGAGCTTTCCGCTTATGTCAATTCCGCAGTTTACCGTGCGGCGGCCGCTTCCGGAAGAGGATTCAGCGGAGGCGGAGGTTATAAGGTTGTCCAGGCTGGCCTTAGTGATGTAAAGGCCCTTGACGTTGAGGTCGGTCTCGTTCACGGGACCGTTGAACCTTACGGAACTGCCGTCCTGGATGGTGAAGTCGCGGCTCACAAGGTTCATGGCGCTGAACCTGAAACTACCCTCCTGGAGGGTATAGTCTCCGCTTAGGCCGAAACTGTTCTGGGCGGTCTCAAGGTTTATGCCGATGGTGCCGCTGCCCCTGGCGTTGAGGGTGTTTTCCCCAAGGTCTATGAAGACGGTGGCGTCCGGAGTGGCCCTTGCCGTGAGGTTTATGATGAGGTTGGTGGACTGGGCCTGCTGCTGCGTGTTGGAGGCCATCATGAGCTCATAGGGGTCCTGCTGGAGCTCGCTGACGGGCTCCGTGAACACCAGCATCTTGCGCTGGACTTCTCCGCTGGCGCCTCCAATGGGAAGGTGAAGCTCTCCGGGACCGCTTGTGGCGGCGTTGATGTCCACCACAATCCGGCTCAGAGGCCCCTTTACCGTAAGATTTCCGGAAACCGGCACAGTGCCGTACAGTGTGGAATTCTCTCCGCGCTTTAGATCCAGGGCCTTTATCTTGTCAAGGCTAACCTTGAGGTTGGTTCCAAGTTCCTTGAACCCGTTGAGGAGGATGTCTCCCTTTACCGTCCCCTTTCCGCCGGCGTTGTCCCTAAGCCGAAGTTCCCGGAACGACAAGGCGTCCTGTGTAACGGCAAGTTCTCCCTCAACGTCGTAGAGGGCGCGGGTGAAATCAAGGGCAATGTGGCCTTCCGTAAGCTTGAGGTCATGGCTGCCGATACTCATCTTGGACACGGGGCCGCTTACGTTCACCGCACCGTCCAGGCGGCCGTCAAAGGTGGAGAACACCGTTGACAGGATAGGGGAGACGCTGGCAAGGTTGAACTTGTTGAATAGGGCTTCGGCAAAAATCTTCTGGCCATCCGGCATGAAATAGCCGTTTATGTCAATGGGTTTCTGGCCGTCCAGGGTGGTCTGGGCCTTGATGTTGAAGCGCTTGGAGGGCTCGTCCCAGTTACTGTTCAGGGTAAGGGTTCCCATGCGCTGGCCGGACACCCGCGTGGAGTCGCAGACTATGGAGGCCTCGATTCCTGGGATGGGATTGCCGGGGGAAATGACCACGGCATTGCCGCTGGCGTAGCCTTCTATGGGAAGGAGATTCCCTATGAAGCCGCTTACAATCCCGACGTCGAATTTTTCCATCCTCACCCTAAGGGTATCGGCCGAATTTGAGGAGTATCCGCCGGCGATGTCCAGAAGTTCGTCGTCGTGGCGGGCCGTCAGGTGGTCTATGCTCACGTTTCCGCTCCGGTAGAGGATGTCTCCGGACGAAATTCCCCATCCGGCGCCATTGTAGTAGAAGTTGGATGGCAGGGCTCGTGCAAGCACAGCGAGGGAATTGTCGGAGTCTCGGCTGAGTTCTGCGCTTAAGTAGAGTTCGGCCTTGCTGTTGTCGGACTCTGAGTTGTCAAAGCTGTAGCCAAGGCCAAGGTGGTTGTCGTTGGCAAATAGCGACAACCTGCTTCCAAGGAGCCTCACATCCCGGGAAATCTGGATCATGGAGCTTGCGAGTTCCGCCTTCAGGACGTCGGAGGCGTTACTGACGGCAAGGTCCAGGTTGCGGATGAATTTCTCTCCATGGGCAATGCGGTCACTGCCAATTCGGCCTGTAAGGATGCCGTCACGGTCTATGGCAAGGCTTATTTCCGTGGGGTTGGCAACATAGGTTCCGGGGGCAAGGAAGTCAAGGAGGTCGTGGGCGCCCTTCACCTTGAGGTTGAGGCTGTATGTGGAGCCGTCCCAGGCCGGGGCCGATTCCGTGGAAAGGGCGCTGGCCTCGCGGTCCAGCGTGAGGCTCTTTAGGTGGTTCACAAAGTCGAAGGGGGCTTTGTCGCCGTAGTAGGTGCCCTCCAAGAACTTGGACTGGATGTTTATCCTGTGGACGTTGTCATTTGCGTGGGCCTTTGCAGTAAGGTCCCCAAGGTAATGCACTCCCGTGGCGCTTTCAAGGGTGATTCCGGACACCAGGACGTCTCCAAGGACATCGTGGCTTTCCGTCACAAGGAAGTTCGACGACGCCTGCAGGGATATCTTTGAGTTGGGCCTCTTGTCTATCTTCAGCGCGTGGAGGTCTGCGTAGCCAAGCGAGGCGTAGAAGCGGTACACCTTGTTCCGGGTTCTTCTGGAGAGGTTGAACTTTCCCTGGAAGAGGAAGCTGAGGTTGGGGTCGGCGGCTATGATTCGGCCGTCAAAGGCGTCTTCGGCATAGTTTCCCACCGCGGAAATGTTGGTGTAGTCGTAGCCAAGGGCGTTCAGGCGGTCTATCTTCAGGGAGTCTATCCTTACGCTGAGGCCTCCGTTTTTGGGAATTGTGGCCGAAAGTCCCGTGCCAAGGGTTACCGGCCCTATGGCATCTATTCCGGCAATCTCTCCAACGTTGAGGTCCTGGGTGCGGAGGCCGCCGTCAATGATGATGGGCCGTTTGAGGTCTACGGTGTTGCGGACGGTGATATCGGCCTTGGCAAGCCCAAGCCTTGAAGAGAGGGTGCCGTTTACGCCCAGCCTGTTGATGGGGCCCTTGGCGGTTCCGCGGAAGGCGAAGCTTTCCCCTGGGGCAAAGCTGTCAAGGCCAAGTTTGACATCAGGGGCCCAGCTGTGAAGGAAGCCCTCCAGGCCATTCAGGGTGAACTTTGAATCACTTAGTTTTATGTCCAGCGCAAGGTTCTGGATGTCGGTGGCGTTCATGACGCGGCCGCTTACCTTGGCGGAGAAGTTGTGGTCGGCGTCGGAGGCCTCAATGTCCTTGAGACTTATGTCATTGACATATCCGCTTACCTTTCCGCTAACGTATCCGCGGAAATCCATGTACTCTTCCAGCGGGCCGAAGAACGACACCGTTTTCATGGATACAAGGGTGCCGGGCTTTACGGTGCCGCTTATGCGGATACGCTCCACAAAGTCCGAGTAATCCTTCAGGGTGCCCTCCAGATCAAGCCTTTCAAGGTGGACGTTGGAGTACTCTTCACGGAGGTCAAGGTGGTCTACCCTTACGTGGCCCATGCCCACCCTCACTTTACGGGCCCGTGCGCCCTTTATGGCAAAGCCGCTCTTTTCCGTGGCGGTAAGGCTGTCCAGGGATGCCGAAATCCGGCTGTCGGCCACCTTTATGTTCCTGGCGCTAAGGTGATGCACAAGGACATCGAGGTCCGAGAAATCTATCTTTCCGTGGACAAAGTCTTCCGGTGTATTGAGGATTTTCATGCGGAACCGGACGTTGCCTGCTTCCAATTCCCTTGCCGAAAGAAGGTTGCCCCAGGTTGGAGGGGTGTCGGACTGGGACGGCGGTATGCGGAAAATGCGCTGGAGGTTGGTGGTGCTTCCCGCAAGGGAGTCTGGTTCCGACACAAGGAAGAAGGCTGCGTCTTCCACCTTGGCGTGACTCAGGTATGCTCCGGAGCCGCTGAGAAGGCCCCAGATGGAGAACTTTGCGCTGAGGGAGCCTACAAAGGCAACAGTATCGGCCCCGGGAGCCTTGGGACTGCGGTCCGTGATCAGAACGTCGTCAAGGGTGATGGCTTCAAAGGGACGCACGCCCACCATTTTGTAGCTGATGTCGGCGTCAATCTTGTTCCGGATACGCTCTATCACCTTCCGGCCCACCCAGGACTGAACGGCGGGGGACTGGACGGATGCAAGAAGTGCCAGGGCCACAAGGAGTAGTCCTGCCAGAATCTTGAAGAGTATGCGCGGAACTTTTTTCACTGCTCTAGAAATCGGCCATTCTTGAAACGGGGGCTACGTCAAGGGGAGTGCGTACGCCGGCCTTGTACTGGAACCATCCGGAGACGGCTATCATTGCGGCGTTGTCCGTGGTGAACTTGAATTCAGGGAGGTAGACGTTCCAGTGGCGCTTGGCCCCTTCCTGGGTAATGCGCTCCCTGAGACCGCTGTTGGCGCTTACGCCGCCGCCTATGGTGATTTCCCGGATGCGGGTTTCCTTGGAGGCGCGGATAAGCTTTTTCATGAGGATGTCTATGAGGGTTTTCTGGAAACTGGCGCAGATGTCCTCCTTGTTTTTTTCCATGAACTCCGGGTCCAGGGCAAGCTGGTCCCTCACAAAGTACAGGAGGGAGGTCTTGACGCCGCTGAAACTGTAGTCCAGGCCCGGAATATTCGGCATTGCAAACTTGAAGCGGTCCGGGTTGCCCAGCTTTGCCAGGCGGTCTATGACGGGGCCGCCGGGGTATCCCAGGCCCAGCATCTTGGAGCATTTGTCAAAGGCTTCGCCAACGGCGTCGTCTATGGTCTGGCCCAGGATTTCGTATTCCGTGGGGCTTGTGACTTTCACAATCTGGGAGTTGCCGCCGGATACCAGCAGGCACAGGTAGGGGAAGGATGGCT
This sequence comes from Bacteroidales bacterium UBA4230, assembly GCA_002395605.1. Lineage (GTDB taxonomy): Bacteria > Bacteroidota > Bacteroidia > Bacteroidales > UBA932 > Cryptobacteroides. The sequence goes on along the minus strand of DGXO01000058.1, from coordinate 25,097 downwards.
CCCTTACGGGCACGCCTTCCTGCCTCACGAAGTTTGCAAGTATGTGGCCCTGGAGGTGGTTCACCATTACCATCGGGATGTCAAGGGAAAGGCTCAGGGCCTTTGCGAATGACGTGCCCACAAGCAGGGACCCAAGCAGTCCCGGCCCCCTTGTGAAGGCTATTGCGGTAAGGTCTTTGGCCGATACCCCCGCCCTTTTCAGGGCTTCGCTCACCACGGGCACTATGTTCTGCTCATGGGCGCGGGAGGCAAGCTCCGGCACAACCCCGCCGAAGTCCTTATGTACCTGCTGCGACGCAATGACATTAGAGAGCAGCACCCCGTCCCTGAGGACTGCCGCCGAAGTGTCGTCGCAGGACGATTCTATTCCAAGTATGATGTCTGACATTATAGGCTTGTAAAATACATATTTTACAAAGTTAACATTTTTTAGGATAATATCCCGAATATTACTATTTTTGCTTTGCTATGAAAGAATTTGAAATTGTTCAGAAGGTAGGTAAAGAGCTTACGGACAGCCAGTTACGTGAAGCTGCAGCAAAAGCCCTTGGGGTTAAACCGGAAATTGTTGGAAGCGTGGTGGTTGTCAGGCGCAGCATAGACGCCCGGCAGGATGTTGTGTACCGCTACAGGGTACAGGCTTACAGGCAGGGTGAAATGCCTCAGCCATACTCGGTTGCGCCCTATAAGGATGTTCATGCGGCCGTCCCTGTTATAGTAATTGGGGCAGGGCCTGCAGGCATGTTTGCGGCTCTTACGTTGCTTCAGCAGGGCCTTAAGCCTATAGTCCTTGAACGCGGAAAGGATGTAGAGCGCAGGAAAGTGGACATGGCACGTCTCTCTACGGATGGCGTTCTGAACCCGGATTCCAATTACTGTTACGGTGAAGGCGGTGCCGGCGCGTTCTCCGACGGCAAGCTGTATACCAGGTCCAGTAAACGTGGAGACATCAGGGAAGTCCTTCACCAGCTTGTGGCTTTTGGCGCCAGTCCGGACATCCTCATTGATGCACATCCTCATATTGGCACCGACCGCCTTCCCGAGATAGTCAAGAATATACGTCGCTGCATCCAGGATCATGGCGGGGAGTATCATTTTGACAGCCGTGTAACCGACATCACGCCTGTGCCGGAAGGCTTTGTGGTGAAAGCGGGAGATGCCGTGTATTCGGCCTCAAAAGTAATCCTTGCATGCGGCCATTCCGCCCGTGACATCTATGAACTGTTTGAGTCTAAGGGATGGAGCATCGAGGCAAAGGGCTTTGCACTTGGGGTACGAGTGGAACACCCTCAGTGGCTAATCAATCAGATTCGTTATCATGGCAAGTATCAGCCGTTTATGCCCACTGCGGAGTATTCGTTCGTCCAGCAGGTAGAGGGTCGCGGAGTCTTCTCGTTCTGCATGTGCCCCGGTGGCATTTTGGTGCCTTCGTCCACGGAGGACGGGACGGTTGTACTGAACGGAATGTCCAATGCGGCGCGCAATTCAAAATGGGCTAATTCCGGCGTGGTTGTCCAGATTGAACCCGGAGACCAGCCTGCCACGTACACTGGCCCGTTTGCGCTCATGGACTTTCAGCGTGATGTGGAAAGGGCCATGTACAAATGGGCCCAAGACCATGGAGCACGTCATCCGTTCACGGCGCCTGCACAGCGCATGAAGGATTTCTGCCGTGGCATTCTCTCCAAGGATCTGCCAAAAACCTCATATCATCCCGGAACTGTTTCGGCGCCTCTGCATGAATTGCTGCCGGAACATGTCTCAATGCGGCTAAGACGCGTTTTCCCTCAGGTGGAAAGGTCCATGCACGGCTACTACACCAATGATGCCCTGCTCCTTGGCGTTGAATCCCGTACATCTTCACCGGTCCGCCTGCCTCGCAATCCTGAAACACTTGAACACATTGACGTTCCGGGACTGTATCCCTGCGGCGAAGGGGCCGGTTATGCAGGCGGAATCGTATCTTCCGCCCTTGATGGAATCAATGTAGCCCGTAAGATATAGCCCCCAGGTGCAAAAAGGGGGCGTATTTGCACCTGAGGACGGAGTAAACGTGTTGCCAGGTGCAAAAATGGGGTGTATTTGCACCTGAGGGCGGCAAAAACGTGTTGCCAGGTGCAAAAAGGGGGTGTATTTGCACCTGAGGACGGCAAAAACGTGTTGCCAGGTGCAAAAAGGGGGCGTATTTGCACCTGAGGACGGCAAAAACATGGTGCCAGGTGCAAAAATGGGGTGTATTTGCACCTGAGGGCGGCGAAAACATGGTGCCAGGTGCAAAAATGGGGTGTATTTGCACCTGAGGGCGGCGAAAACGTGTTGCCAGGTGCAAAAAGAGGGTGTATTTGCACCTGAGGACGGCAAAAACATGGTGCCAGGTGCAAAAAGGGGGTGGTTTTGCACCTGAGGGCGGCAAAAACGTGTTGCCAGGTGCAAAAAGGGGGTGGTTTTGCACCGGGGGCGGGCCGGAACGGGGCAAAAGACGCTAGGCCTTGATGAACGCGCGCTACAGATAACCTAGTAAACGCCTATATGTCAATGAGTTGACCCGCACCCAAACCTATGATATCTGGGAGTAATCCTTAGTGACATACTTGTCCTTGCGGAGTTCCGCCGCAAGCGAAGCGTTTTGCGGCTGTGAAAGTGTAGGATCAAGGTCAAGGATGTGCTGTGCGTAGCCTCTGGCATCGGCAAGGATGAGACCGTCCTTGGCGAGGGAGGCTATATTGAGGGTTATGGGAAGGCCGCTCTGCTGGGTGCCTTCAAGGTCTCCGGGGCCGCGAAGTTTCATGTCTTCTTCGGCCAGTTCAAAGCCGTTTTCCGTTGCGCAGAGAAGGTCCAGGCGCTTCTGGGATTCCTTGGACACCTTGGTGCCCTTCATGAGGATGCAGTAGGAGCGTTCGGCGCCTCGGCCAACCCTTCCGCGCAGCTGGTGAAGCTGGCTGAGGCCGAATCTTTCGGCACTCTCGATTACCATTACAGATGCGTTGGGGACATCCACACCCACTTCGATTACAGTGGTGGAAACCAAGATGTTAGCCCTTCCCGCGGCAAAGGCGCTCATATTGAAATCTTTCTCCTGGTTGGACTGCTGTCCGTGCACTATTGCCACCTTGTACTGGGGCAGCGGGAAGGCCTTCACTATTTCCTCATAGCCAAGTTCAAGGTTCTTGTAATCAAGCTTTTCGCTCTCGAAGATGAGGGGGTAGACAATGAAAGCCTGACGGCCCTTCGCTATCTCGTCCCTTATGAAATTGTGCATGGCGTGGCGCTTGTTTTCCCCCACACAGATGGTTGTAATGGGTTTTCGGCCGGGAGGCATCTCGTCAATCACAGAAACGTCAAGATCTCCGTACAAAGTCATTGCAAGGGTGCGTGGAATGGGGGTTGCGGTCATTACCAGCACGTGCGGAGGAATGCCGCCGTAGCCCTTGTTCCAAAGCCGGGCCCTTTGCTCCACGCCAAAGCGATGCTGTTCGTCAATTACGGCAAGCCCCAGCGCCTTGAAAATCACATTGTCTTCTATGAGGGCATGCGTGCCGATAAGCACCCCCACGCTGCCGTCTTCCAGCCCTGCGTGGATGCTTCTGCGAGCCGCCGCACCGGTAGAGCCGGTAAGGAGTTCCACCCGTACGCCCGTTGGTTTAAGGTATTTGGAGACATTTGCAAAGTGCTGCTGGGCAAGCACTTCCGTGGGAGCCATGATGCAGGCCTGGTAACCGTTGCCAACTGCAATGAGGGCACTTAGGACGGCCACCATGGTTTTCCCGGAACCAACGTCTCCCTGAAGGAGGCGGTTCATCTGATGGCCGCTTCGCATGTCTTCGCGGATTTCCCTTATCACGCGTTTTTGGGCCCCGGTAAGTTCATACGGCAGCGCCCTGAAGCAGGCGTTGAAGGCCTCTCCAACAGCCGGCATCTTGAGCCCCACGGCACTGCTGCTGCGGATGTACTTCTGCTTCAGAAGGCTTAACTGCAACAGGAATAGTTCCTCGAATTTGAGCCTGTAAGTAGCCTTTGCAAGGGCGTCCTGGCTTACCGGGAAATGTATTTGCCGAAGCGCATAGGTCAGTGGCACCAACCCCTTCTCTTTCAATATGTAATCCGGCAGGGTGTCACGAAGCCCCGGGAGGATGTCTTCCAGCGCCGTGGCTATGATTTTGGTCATGAATCGGCCCGTAATGCCGCCGTTTTTAAGACGCTCGGTGGATGTGTAAATACCGGTAAGCGTACCTGTGGCCGATGTATCCGGCGCATCCACCTCCGGGTGTACCATGTTGAGGCGGTTGTTGAAAACGGTGGGTTTGCCGAAGAAGATGAAGGTAGAACCCGGCACAAGCCTGGAATGCATCCACTTCACTCCCTTGAAAAACACCACCTCCATTTCTCCGGATTCATCGGCCACAATGGCGCTGAGACGTGCCACCATATTGTACTTCAGTTTGTCCGGAGGGAGTTCCGCGCCGTTTTTGGCGTAAAGTCGGACCTTCATTACCGTGGCGCGCACTTGCACCTGGGCTATGTCCGGGTGGACATCGGCAATACGGACAATGCTGCTGCGGTCTATGTAACGGAAAGGATACAGGCGCACGAGATCCCCCACGGTGGCAATCCCCAGTTCATGCTGGAGAAGTTCCGCCCTTTTGGGCCCCACCCCGGGAAGATACTGTATGGCCGTATCCAAATTCATACATTGCAAAGATAGCAAAAATTTGGCAAGGCTTTTGGGTGGATTATTTCATCCAGCGGTCCAGCCAGCCGAAGTAGCTGCGGTGCCAGTAGAGGGCGTTCTGGGGCTGGAGAATCCAGTGGTTTTCCTCAGGGAACACAATGAGTTTTGAGGGAACTCCCATCATCTGGGCGGCGTTGAACGCTGCCATGCCTTCGTCTACTGGAACGCGGAAATCAGAGCCGCCGTGGATGCAAAGGATAGGCGTGTGCCAGTTCTGGACCAGCTTGTGAGGGGAGTTGTCGTAGTGCCTGCGCGCCTTGGGAAGGTTGCTCCAGGGAGAACCGCCCTGTGCAATGCCGCCGAAGGTGATGCCGTCTCCGGATGCTCCAACCTTGCCAGCCTCGTAAGCGTATTCATGCAGGCCGCCGTTGTCCCAGTTGGGAAACCACATTTCCTCAGTGGTCATGTACATGTGTTCCTCGTTGAAGATTCCTGCGTGCGCTATGAAGCAGTCGTACACATCACCGTGGATACCCGCAAGGTAGTACACGCTGTAGCCGCCATAGGATGCACCGCAGGCCGCAACGCCGGAAATGTAAGGTTCGGCCTTGATGGCCTTTGCGGCCGAAAGGTAATCCTGCATGTTGAGGCCGATGTAGTCTCCGGAAATCTGCTCGCACCAAGGCTGGCCGAAGGCAGTGGTTCCGCGCCTGTTGGGAAGCACCACCACATAGCCCTGATGGCACATGAGGAGGTAGTTCCAGCGATAGCTCCAGTCCTGCGAAAGCGTGCCCTGGGGGCCTCCGAGGGTGATTTCAATGGCCGGATAAGACTTGGTGGGGTCGAACTGCGGGGGATAGAGCACCCAGGTGAGCATGTCCTGGCCGTCCACGGTCTTTATCATGCGGGCCTCGGTCTCGTGTTTATCCAGCTGGGAGAGGATGTGGTTGTTCTCAAATGTAATCTGCCTTACGGCGTTTCCGGTTACTGCAACCAACTCCGTGGGGAAGTCCATGGACATGAAAGTGGTAAGGAGGGTGCCGTCCTGCTGTACGCCAAACGGCGAGCCGAAGTCGAACCAAAGGTTGTCTGCGGTGAGTCGGAAAATCTCCCCGGCGTCCGGAATCACGTTGTATATGGCCCCAAGGCCCTCTGTGAGTGCCGAAAAGTATATTGAATTACCGTCTTCGGCCCATACGGGGCTCTCTACATTATATTTGAAGGCCGATGTAAGCTCCCTGATGTCAGTCACGGAAGGGTTGGCGGACTGGCCCTCGCCCTCTTCTTCCCGGATGACGTCTCCAAGCATAAGGCGCACCTTGTCGGCCTCATAGCCGTCACGCTCCATTGAAAGCCAGGCAAGGCGGGTGCCGTCCGGGCTCCAGACGGGATGGGTGTCGTAGCCGCCCTTTGTTGTAACCTGGGAGATTTCTCCGGTGAGGGGGCAGTAGATGAAGATGCAGGTGTTTGTGGAGAAGGCGTACTCCTTGCCGGTGAGGGGTTTGCAGGCGAAGGCAATGTAGCGGCCGTCCGGGCTCCAGGCAAGGTCTGCGATGTCCTGGAACGGGCCGTTGGGGAGCTCCCACTGGCACTCTTCGCTTCCAAGGATGTCCATGCCGCCGGTGACTACGCCGTTAGCGAGGGTGGCCACAAAACTGTGGGCAATCTCCGTGCGCCAGTGGTCCCAGTGGCGGTACATGAGGTCTTCCGTGGCATAGGCGCTGGCCTTGTCAAGGGCGGGATCGGTGTCCGAGGGCACTTCCACGTGGCTGTGGACACCCTTTACGTAAATCATCTGGGACTCGTCCGGAGAAAGGAGGTAGTCGTCTATTCCGCCGGGGACATCGGCCCTCAGGGCTCTCTTCCCAAGCTTCCCGTTTTTGTAGGGGGCGCTAAAAAGCTGCCCTCCCTGAAGGAACCAGATGGAATTGCCGTCCTTGCTCCAGCGGGCCGAAGAAATGCTCTTTCCGTCCATTGTGAGCTGGGTGGGGTCCCCGCCTTCCACGGGAATTGTGAAGAGGTTGCGGACGCTGCGGTTTTCCTCAATGGAAGTGTAGCTTACGCCGTAAAGGATGGTTTTGCCGTCCGGTGACAACTGGGGATCCGATAGGCGGCCAAGGGAAAGCAGCACCTCTGGAGTCATATGGCCGTCCGGAATTTCAATGTTGGACGGGCCGATGTAACCTTGCTGTGGTTTCATTTCCTCATTTTTGCAGGCGAAGACTGCGCAGGCTGCGGCAATCATCGCAAGGGTGTACTTAAGAGTCTTCATATTGTTTCAACGCGTTTTTCAGTTCTTCCTTGACGGCTTCCCTAAGGCTCTGGGGTTCAAGCACTTCCAGGCGGCTGCCCCTTTTGCATAGCTCCATCACGAAGCCAGGGTTGGGGATAAGCGTCATGGCATATATGCAGTGGGCCGAATCACGGGAAACCAGCACCTGGCTCTGGTGAAGGGGAAGGTCTTCGAGGTAGGCGGCTTCCCGCAAGGTGGTGCGGATTTTCACCAGCACCGGTTTTTGGCCTTCCGGTAGATAGATGCCGTAGCTTGGCTCAAAGAGCTTGTCTACATTGAAGCCTTTGGGCATACGGAAGTGCTCCCCGGTGCGGGAAAGCTTCTCTATGCGGTCCAGGGCAAAGGTCCTGAGGTCTCCGGCGGTTTCGCTGTAAGCAACTGTGTACCACCGCTTTGCAAACTCCTTTAAGGCATAGGGCCGAATGGTCCTTATGTCCCTCTCCGGACTAAGGTATTTCTTATATTCTATAGTTAGGACCTCGTTGGAGAGCATGGCTTCCATTATGGCGGTAAGGTGCCTTTGGCCGGAAGGGATGTCCTCTACGCTCACACGCCCGCTCAGGCGTTCCTCCCCAAGGGTTAGGAGGCTTTTTACCGTAAACGTATTAATAAGGTAGTCGGTGGCGGCCCTTTTGTCCACGGCGCTTTCCCCGGCATCGATGAAGTAGCGGTTGGTGCTGCGGTTGCAGCTTATCTCTATGCCGAAAATATCGGCCACAGCCGCCCTATGGTTGAGGAAGGTGCGTCTGGGGCAGGGGGCTCCGTAGCGGTCCAGCCATCTGTCCTGGAACTCCCCAAGCGACAGCCCCGCCTCCCCGGCATCAATGAATGTCTGAACCAGGAAAACGTACTTGTCTATGAGCTCCGGGACCATGAGCGGCTATTTCTCGTCTTTCAACCGGCCCTCCATGAGGGTGTCGTAGCGGAGACGGCTGCGGAAAATGTCTATGGCCGTGTATATTGCGCTCATCATGGAGCGGGGGTCGGCTTCGTCGCGGCCGGCCATCTCATACGCCGTGCCGTGGTCCGGGGAAGTGCGCACAATGGGAAGCCCGGCGGTGTAGTTCACGCCTTCGGCAAAGGCGATTGCCTTGAACGGTGCCAGTCCTTGGTCGTGGTACATGGCAAGGGTGGCATCGAAGCGTGAATAGTTTCCAAGGCCGAAAAAGCCGTCAGGGGAGTACGGGCCGAACGCCTGGATGCCCTGTGCCTGAGCCTCTTTCACTGCCGGAAGGATGATGTTCTGCTCTTCGTCGCCAAGAAGGCCGCCGTCTCCGCAGTGGGGGTTGAGGCCAAGGACCGCAATCTTGGGATCCGTTACCCCGAAGTCCCTTTCCAGGGAGGCTTTCATTATCCTAAGTTTCCCTACAATTGCGTCCTTGCTAATGGACTTGGGGACATCCCTCAGGGGAATATGGCCAGTGACAACTCCAACCTTCAGCTGGTCGCTTACCATTATCATGGTGACGTCGTCGGCGCCGAATTCCTTCTGGAGATACTCCGTGTGGCCGGTGTTTGCAAAGCCTTCGGCATTCATTGCCCTTTTGTTGATGGGGGCGGTGACAAGGACGTCAATGAGGCCGTCCTTGAGGTCCTGGACGGCGGTCTTCAGTGCCGTGATGGCGTTTTTGGCGCTTTCCGGGGTGCTTTGGCCGGGCTCTGCGTAAATGCTGTCCGGGAGGCAGTTCACAAGGTTCACCTTGCGCTGCTTTGCGTCCTTTGCGCTCTGGATCACGTTGATGTCCATGGACTCTATGTTGTGGAGAGTCTTGCGGTAGAATCCCATGAGCTTAGAGGAGCCGTATACAACCGGGGTGAAGGAGTCCAGGCTCCTTTCATCGGCCAGGGATTTTATGATAACTTCGTATCCTATTCCGTTGCTGTCGCCTTGGGTGATTCCGACGACTAGTTTTGGTAATGCCATATTTAGATTAGTTGTGATTGTTCTTGTATGTATCCGGTATCTTCCGGGAGATTGGCGCCGTGGTAGGCGGCCACGGCAAGGGCGTCGCAGCGCTCGTTTTCCGGGTGGCCGGCGTGGCCCTTTATCCAGTGGAAAGCCACGCGGTGCCTTTGGCAGACGGCGTCGAAGCGGATCCAGAGGTCCACGTTTTTCTTGCCCTTGAATCCGGTGCGTTTCCACTTGTCCAGCCAGCCCTCGTTGAGGGCCTTTACCACATAGGAGGAGTCGGAGACCACATGGACTTCGGCGTTTTCCCACTTTATCTGCTCAAGGCCGATGATTACGGCCAGGAGTTCCATGCGGTTGTTGGTGGTGAGGGCGAAGCCGCCGGAGAGTTCCTTTTCATGGGCGCCGCAGCGAAGCACGATTCCGTAGCCTCCGGGCCCGGGGTTCCCGCTGGCCGCACCATCCGTGAAAAGGTATATGGGGGGCTTCAGATTATTCATTAATGCAAAGATAGTGAAAATTATTGCGCAGGTGTAAAAAAATTCGTAAATTTGCCCCGATATTTTAAGCAGTATCGTTTAACAAATTATAAATTAAAAACTAGTTATGATCAAACTTGGTATTAACGGTTTTGGCCGCATCGGCCGTATGGTCTTCCGCGCCGCCGTTGAGAATTTCGGCAAGGACATTTGCGTTGTAGGTATCAATGACCTCCTTGACCCCGACTATCTTGCTTACATGCTCAAGTACGACTCCGTACACGGCATCTTCAACCACGACATCAAAGTTGAAGGCAACTACCTTATCGTAGACGGCAACAAGATTCAGGTTTTCTGCGAGAAAGATCCCGCAAACATCACCTGGGGTGCCCTTGGCGTAGACGTTGTTGTTGAATCCACCGGTTTCTTCCTCACCGCAGAGCTCGCAGAGGCTCACCTCAAGGCTGGTGCCAAGAAGGTTATCATGAGCGCTCCTTCAAAGGACAGCACTCCTATGTTCGTATACGGTGTTAACCACAAGACCTACGCCGGCCAGAACATCATCTCCAACGCTTCCTGCACCACCAACTGCCTTGCTCCCCTTACCAAGGTCCTCAATGACAAGTTCGGTGTTGTCCGTGGCCTCATGACCACCGTTCACGCTGCAACCGCTACCCAGAAGACCGTTGACGGTCCTTCCAAGAAGGATTGGCGCGGTGGCCGTGGTATCCTTGAGAACATCATCCCTTCATCCACCGGCGCTGCAAAGGCTGTGGGTAAGGTTCTCCCTGAACTCAACGGCAAGCTCACCGGCATGTCCCTGCGTGTTCCCACCAGTGACGTCTCCTTCGTAGACCTCACCTGCGAACTTGCAAAGGAAGCCTCCTATGAGGAAATCTGCGCTGCCATGAAGGAAGCCTCCGAAGGCGAACTCAAGGGCGTTCTCGGTTACACCAACGAGTCCGTGGTTTCCACAGACTTCCGTGGTTGCCCTCTTACCTCCATCTTCGATGAAAAAGCCGGTATCCAGCTTGACAAGACCTTCGTAAAGGTTTGCGCCTGGTACGACAACGAGTGGGGTTACAGCAACAAGGTTCTTGAAATGGCAAAGGTTATTATGAAATAAGCTTTAGCTTAGTTTTTTAGAGGTGGCCGATTTCGGTCACCTCTTTTTATTTGCCCACGGCGGACTTCACGGCACGTGCGGCGCGGAGGGATGCGCCGGGGCCGCCAAGGAGCCGGCGGATTTCGGCATAGTCGGAGAGCATTCGGCCTTTGTAGGAAGAGTCCGTGAGGATGCGGTCAAGTTCCGCGTAGAGGTTGTCGGCGGTGAAGTAGTCCTGAAGGAGTTCCCGGAAGGCGGCGCGGTCTATGATGAGGTTTGCAAGGGAGATGAACTTTACCTTGATCATGCCTTTGAGCATAACGTAGGTGCCGTACGCCATACGGTAACCAACAACCTGAGGGGTGCCGATAAGCGCTGCTTCCAGTGACGCCGTTCCGGAATTTATTACCGCTGCCTGTGCGTGCCGAAGGGCTCCGTAGGTTTCTCCAAAGACAATGTGCACGAAGTCCCGGCCGCCTGTGTCGTAGTCCGATGCCGAACGGGATGGCGCTCCGGCAACCACAAAGTGGGTGTGGGGATGGGCGGCGTGCCATTTATCGGCCAGTTCCATGAAAACGGGCATCATGGACTTTATCTCATGGCCGCGGGAGCCGGCAAGAAGGGTGATCCAGGGGGCGTCAGGGAGGCCGGTGCGCTCAAGGAATGAGGCCCTTGACTCCTTCATTGCGGGGCTTTCCTCAATGGCGTCTATGAGCGGATTGCCAACGTATGTGACGGGAACGCCCTTTCTTTCAAAATAGGGTATTTCAAAGGGAAAGACTATGAGGAGCTTGTCCACGTACTCCTTGAGCTTCCTGATGCGGCCTTCGCGGGAGGCCCACACCTTTGGCACTATATAATAATAAACCTTGAAGCCTGCCTTGTGGGCAAATTCTGCAATCCGGAGGTTGAAGCCGGGATAGTCAATGAGGATTACGGCGTCCGGTTTCCAGGCCGATATGTCTTCCTGGCAGAACCGGATCTTTTTCATCAGGGAGCGGGCGCTGAGGAGGATCTCCACAAAGCCAAGGACGGCGCCTTCTCGGTAGTCTTTCACAAGGCCTTCACCGCTCTCATGCTCCTTGTGGACGGCATCCATTAGGCCGCCTCCCCAGAAGCGGATACGGGCATCAGGGTCCTTTGCATAAAGTCCCTTCATGAGGTTGGACCCGTGAAGGTCTCCCGATGCCTCTCCCGCTATGATGTAGTATTTCATTTAGTACGCCTGCGATACTCCTCCATATCAGTCATGAAGATGTTGATGGGGGCGATAGTTACCCAGCCCTGCTCCAGGAGGAGGTGGTCTGCTGTATCGGCATCATTGTCATCGTTGATGAAGGTGCCCCTCATGAACACGGCCTTCTCTCCGTCCTCAAGGTTCACGCGGTAGTGCTGCCAGAGGAAGGAGTCGTTGAGGGCGCCGAGGCTGCCTTCGTCCCAGGCCTCGAACTCCTTCTCCCAGTGGCCGAAGCCCTGACGGGCATACTTCACGCCCTTGATGTCCTCAAGCGGAACGGCCGGGAAATTGATGTTGTAGACAAGTCCGGGACGGTTTTCCGGCCAGTCATCAAGCACCTTTCTCATAATCTCCGGGAGCATGGCCTGGACGGCGCTGAAATCTGCATCCGGGCGGAAATCGCAGAGGGATACGCCTATTGCCTTGATGCCGTTGATGGCGGCTTCCTCCGCGGCACCAAGGGTGGCGCTGTAATTTGCGGCCGTAGAGGCGTTTGTGCCGTGGTTGATGCCGGTGACCACAAGGTCCGGGTCACGGTGATCATACTTGAATTCCAGGCCGAATTTCACGCACGATGCCGGCGTGGCGTCAAGGTATGTCCACTTGCCGGGCCCCTCCTCCGGGAGGTCCTTGTAGGCGAGCTGCTTCACGCCAAGGGAAACGGCGCAGGACATGGCGCTCTGATGGAACTTGGGAGCCACAACCTGGACTTCCCCGAAACCGGACATTATCTGGGCCAGGACGTGCAGGCCGCGCGCCTTGTAGCCGTCATCGTTGCAAAGAAGAATTTTCATACGGCAAAGATAACAAAAAAAGGTGACTTGACGTCACCTTATTTGGTACTGGGTAGGAGAATCGAACTCCTATTGCGAGATTGAGAATCTCGAGTACTAACCGTTATACGAACCCAGCATTGCTTGGGAGTGCAAAGGTAGGAAAAAAAACTGAATCTCCAAACTTTTATTTCAAAAACACGAAAAAAACTGCAAGCACCAGGCAGATGAACGCCGCAAAGTGATTCCATTGAAGCGGCTGGCCCCTGAATAGGAAGGTCACAATTATGGTGAAGATTGTGAGCGAAATAACCTCCTGGATAACTTTAAGCTGCAGCAGGTTGAACGGACCGCCGTTCCCGATGAAGCCTATGCGGTTGGCTGGTACGGTGAGGCAGTACTCGAAGAATGCTATTCCCCAGGAGAAAAGAATGATGAGGATGAGCGGCCACCCGGTGGAAATTTTCATTTCCTGAAGTTTGAGGTGTCCGTACCAAGCAAATGTCATGAACACGTTGGAAAACACCAGCATCAAAACAGTCCAAAACCCTTTCATAAATTTACCTATTGTTAAAAGCGCGCAAAATTAATATATTTGTATGATTATTTGAGCCAAAAAACAAAAAATATGACACTTATCAAATCCATTTCCGGTATTCGCGGAACAATCGGCGGGCAGCCCGGCGGCTCCCTCACCCCCATTGACGTTGTGAAATTTACGGCGGCATATGCTGCCACCCTTCCTCAGCGCAAGCCTCAGCCCAACGGGGATCGCTACAAAGTTGTTGTGGGCAAGGACGCCCGCATGTCCGGAGACATGGTGGAGCAGCTTGTGGTTGGAACCCTCATCGGCTGCGGAATAGACGTAGTCAAATGCGGCTTCGCCTCCACTCCCACCACGGAAATGGCGGTGCTTTTTGCTAACGCAGACGGCGGAATCATCCTCACCGCCAGCCATAACCCCAGGCAGTGGAACGCCCTCAAGCTCCTCAACGACAAAGGTGAATTCCTCACAGCCATTGAGGGCCAGGCCGTTCTTGACCTCGCCGAAAAAGAGGACTTCTGCTTTGCCGAAGTAGATGACCTTGGCCAGATTGAGGAAGAAGACTTCACGGACAAGCACTTGGATGCCGTCCTGGCACTTCCCGCAGTGGATGTGGAGGCCATCAAGACAGCAAAGTTCACCGTGGTAGTGGATGCCATCAACTCCGTTGGCGGAATCATCATGCCAAGGCTCCTGAAGCGCCTGGGCGTAAAGTGCATCGGCCTTAATTGCAACCCTACCGGAGACTTTGCCCATAATCCGGAGCCCCTTCCCGCAAACCTTGTGGACCTCTCTGAGACCGTGGTCAAGGAAAAGGCGGACCTTGGAATCAGCGTAGACCCCGACGTAGATCGCCTGGCATTCATCCAGGAAGACGGAAAGCCTTTTGTGGAGGAATATACGCTTGTTTCCGTGGCCGATTACCTCTGCGAGCTTGCAGAAAAGGAAGGAAAACCCATCGCAACGGTTTCCAACCTCTCTTCCACCCGCGCCCTCAGGGATGTCACTGAAAAGCACGGCGGCACCTACTATGCTTCGGCCGTGGGTGAGGTTAACGTGACCACCCTCATGCACAAGGTTGGCGCCCTCATTGGCGGAGAAGGCAACGGAGGCGTAATTTATCCCGCCATTCACGCAGGCCGTGATGCCATGGTTGGCGTTGCGCTGTTCCTTTCCAACCTCGCCCACAAGAAGATGAAAGTGAGCGAGCTCAAGAAAACTTATCCGCAGTATTTCATTGCAAAGAACAAGATCCAGCTCTCCGATTCTGCCCTCATTGAGAAGATTCTCACGGAGCTCAAGAAGATCTACGCCAACGAAAACATCAACGACATTGACGGCGTGAAGATCAACTTTGAGAAGGACAAGACCTGGGTGCACCTCAGAAAGTCCAACACTGAGCCCATCATCCGCATCTACTCGGAGGCTTCTACCATGGAGGCCGCCGAAGCCCTTGGCAATGAGGTGATTGCGGTTGCCAATAAGATTATCGGCTAGTGTTTAGTTTCAGGACAACTCCGCTGGAGGACCAGTTGGACAAGGCCTTGCTGTATGGCAAGGTGGGTTGCTTCTGTACCCAGAACTGCTGGGATACGGCAAAGGGCCGATGGATGTGGGAGATTTTCAAGGATAGGGGAAACCTTGTGACGGTGTTCTCTCCAAGGGATGCCGAACTCACGCCCGGAACAAACCACATTGCGTTTGAAGCCGACCAACTGGCTCAGTTGGACGCCGTGGTGGTGGAAATCCAGGACGTTGGGGTGCGGTATTTCAACTACACCAAGGACGTAATGCAGCTTATGGAAATGCTGCAGCTGCTTGGTCAGGATGCCCCGTCCTTATATATAGTAGACCATATCAATCCTTCCGGAAGGGTGGTGGAAGGCACCATTCCAGCCGTAGCGGGGGAGATGTATGTGCCGAAACTTGCCCACAGGCACGGCCTTACGCTTGGGGAGGTGGTGAACCTGTATGCATCGGAGATTGGTGCCAAGTTCCCCATACATGTGATTTCGGCCATGGCAACGGATGCAAACCGGCAGCTCATGCCCTGGACCATTGCGCCTGCGTCCGATATCCCCGGGCTTTTCAGCTCCTACCTCTACAGCGGGGGAGGTCTCTGGAACAACACCACAATTACGCCCGGAATCGGCACTGCAAGGCCCTACGAGTACATTGGGGCGCCTTTTGTGAAACCTCTTCACGCAGAGGACCTTCCGCAGGCGCACGGGGCGCTCCTCAGGCCATGCTCCTTCACGCCTTCGGCCGGCAGATACGCAGGGGAGCGCTGCCAGGGGTTCCAGATAATGCTGGTGCCCGGAGAGCCCTACCACAGCCTCCTTCACACGCTTCATCTCATGAGATGGTTCAGGGAGCACTATTCGGCCTTTGAATTCGAGGCCGGCTTCTGGACCAAGCTCGCGGATCCCGTGCTGGAGGAGTACCTGAAAGAGAACATTTCCTTTGACGTTATCCAGGAGCACGTGAAACTTGAAGAGCAGAAGTGGATACGGAAGGCCAAGCGCTACCTCCTCTACGACGACCAGCCATATAGGATGAAATAATTTTGCAGTTACAAAAAGAATTGCTATCTTTGCAGCCCAAAATTGTTAACAATTATAGATTTTACGTAAAATGAAGAAAGGAATTCATCCCGAAACCTACCGTCTTGTAGCTTTCAAGGATATGTCCAATGACACAGTCTTCGTCACCCGCAGCTGCGCTCCCTCTAAGGAAACCCTTACCGTGGAAGGCGTTGAGTACCCGCTGGTGAAGCTGGAAATTTCCAACACTTCCCACCCTTTCTACACTGGAAAGGTGAAGCTTGTGGATACCGCCGGCCGTGTGGATATGTTCTATCAGAGATACAAGAGCCGCAAGAAATAATCATTGCAGCCTAAAGGTTGAAAGCAGCCGTTCCAAAGTGGGATGGCTGCTTTTTGTGTGTCGTGACCTTCGGCAAGTATTTTTTCTGAGATTTCCAAAAGTTGGCAAGCCTTGCCAAAATTTGGAGAAGGGGCCCTGGCTGGTGTAGCTTTGCCGAAAAATACATTTTGTCATGGAACATCACATTCACATTGTCGCGGACGGAAAGTCCGTACGCGTAGACGGCATCCCGGAATACTGCGGCCCTTTCAAGCTTCCGGAAAACATAGTGAAGGGCATTGAAATGATATGGGCGCTGGTTGAGTCCAGGGTCCGCACCGCCACGTGCATCTGCATAGGGGCCATAGGCTATACGGGGGAGCCTCCGGTTGTGTGCGCCTTTGACATCTGGGTGCAGGCAGGGGAGGAGGGCTGTTTCCTTCCCATGGACACTGCCGCAAAACTGTTTTGCCAAAACGGCATTCCGTACTTCCACTCTCCGCTTATGTCATAACTGACATATTGTCAGACGGCTCTCCCTTGGCAGGCAATTTGATAGGTACAAGGCTGCAATTATAGTACGTATCATGGCAGAAAAGACTGAAAAGACAGAGAAGAAAAACAAGAATACAGCAGCCCTGGAGGCCCGCATAGAAGGGCTTGGAGAAGAACTGGAAGAGGTTAAGAAGGCCCGCGAGGAAGCCGAAAAAAAGGTGCAGGACGTAAAAGCCGATTACCTTCGGCTCATGGCCGAATTTGACACTTTCCGCCGCCGTACGGCAGAGGAGAAGCTTGCGCTTACTGAATCGGCTGCATCTGACACCATAAAAGGACTCCTCCCTATCCTGGACGACTGCGAAATTGCCCTTGCCACCCTTGAGAAGAGCACGGACTCCGATGCCGCAAAGGAAGGCACCCAGATGATCTTCACAAAGCTCACCTCCTACCTCAAGGGCAAGGGGCTTGAAAAGATAGATGCGAAGGGCAAGGATTTTGACACGGAACTCCATGAGGCCGTCACCACTTTCCCGGCTCCGGAAGAGTCCCTGAAGGGCAAGGTGATAGACGTCGTCCAAACCGGATATACCCTTGGCGGAAAGGTTCTCCGCTATGCTAAAGTAGTGGTAGGAGCATAAATTATGGCACAGAAAAGAGATTACTACGAGGTCCTTGGCGTAGACAAGAAAGCCTCGGCCGATGAAATAAAGAGCGCCTACCGCAAGTTGGCGCTCAAATGGCATCCGGACCGCTGGGTAAACGGCACGGACGCCGAAAAAAAGACCGCAGAAGACAACTTCAAGGAGGCCGCGGAGGCTTATTCCATCCTCAGTGACCCCGATAAAAGGGCCAAGTACGACCAATTCGGTTTTGCCGCAGAGCAAATGGGCGGCGGGGCCGGAGGTTTCGACTTCGGCGGAATGGACATCAACGACTTCCTCCGCAATATTTTCGGCGGCAGTTTCGGCTTTGATTTTGGTGGTTTCGGCGGCAGCGGCTTTGGCGGCTTCGGCCAGCAGGAATCCGGTAGCAGGGTACTCAGGGGCCGCGACATCCGCACTTCCGTAAAGCTTACGCTTGAGGAGATAGCCACCGGCTGCGACAAAGAAATTTCCCTTGAGCGTGCCCGTCCGTGCCCGGATTGCGGCGGCAGGGGCGCCAAGAGTGAGGCCGATATCAAAACCTGCCCCACATGCGGCGGCCAGGGACGCGTAAGGCAGCAGACAAGGGGGCTCTTCGGCATGGGCTATACAATTGGGACGTGCCCTCAGTGCCAGGGAGAAGGCAAGATTATCTCCAATCCTTGCAGGCGCTGTAACGGCACCGGCCTTGAGCGCAGGCGTGAGTTGGTAAAAGTCCACATCCCGGCTGGCGTAGAGGACGGAATGCAGCTTACAATACGCGGAGAAGGCCATTCGGCTCCCCGTGGCGGCGTAAACGGAGACCTTCTGGTCGTTATCAATGAGGTGGCGCATCCTCAGCTCCAGAGAGACGGAAACAACCTCTTCCACACGCGCGTTATTTCCGTCATGGACGCCATGCTTGGAACGGAGATTTCCGTTCCTTGCCTGGATGGCGGCTATAAGGTAAAGGTAGAGCCCGGCACCCAGTCCGGCACGGTTGTGAAGCTTCGCGGAAAGGGGCTTCCCAGCGTACAGGGTTACGGCCGCGGCACCGGAGACCTTTATGTGAAATTCCAGGTGTGGGTGCCCCACAAACTCTCCAGGGAGGAAAGGGCTGCGCTGGAAAAAATGAAGGACAGCTCCAGCTTCAAACCGGACCTCACAAGGGAAGACAAGAACACTTTTGACAAGGTGAAAAATATTTTCTAAATTTTTCTCAAAAAATATTTGGAGATTGTTGAAAAGTTTGTACCTTTGCAGTCCCAAAACAAAAGCAACCTCTTGTCAGGAGCCAAACCGCAATGTTGCATTAAAGAGATTTAGAAATTATGGATTTGATAAAAATTGCAGAGCAGGCTTTCCAGAGTGATAAAGCTGCTTCTTACCCTGAGTTCAAGGCCGGTGACACTATCACCGTTACCTACAGAATCAAGGAAGGTGATAAGGAAAGACTCCAGAAGTTCCGCGGAGTGGTTATCCAGATCAGCGGTCAGGATGCTTTCACAAAAACTTTCACCGTCCGCAAAATAGCCAGCGGCGTTGGCGTGGAAAGGATTTTCCCCTACCAGAGCCCGTTCATTGACAGCATTGAGGTTAACAAGAATGGTAAAGTGCGTCGTGCACGTATCTTCTACCTCCGTGACCTCACCGGTAAGAAGGCCCGCATCCGCGAGAAAGTCTACACTGCTGAAAAATAAGGAAGTGGCCTAGCGCCCTCCAAACGGCTCCTTAGCTCAATTGAATAGAGCATTTGACTACGGATCAAAAGGTTACAGGTTTGAGTCCTGTAGGAGTCACTTAGAAAATGCCACTGACGCACGTCAGTGGCATTTTTCGTGCATGTTTGCTGTCTTACTTCTTCCGCTGTTTGCCGAACTCGCGGGCAACAAGAAGAAGATCGTCCAGGGAGTGGTCGTAGACGGCGTCGGCGGGGAGAAGGCGGAGCCGGAATTCGTCGTAGTCTCCGGCACTCAGGATGCAGTCTTCTCCGGGACGGAGGATACCGGACCATTCATATCCAAGGAAACCCACATCTATCCTGTAACTGCCGTCTCCTAAGTCCGTTTTCTCGTAGGGATGGCTGTCACAGTCATAATAAGATATGGCGGGTGTGCCCGGAACCATTTTATTGTCAAGGTCAAAATCACTCCAGAACCGCGGGCCGTAATCGGCCGGGAACCAGCGACGGTTGCTGAAAACCAGTTCCGGCTCTTTTTTCTCGCCGTTATATGGAGTCCAGTCTTCCACAAAGGAGGCGTAGGCATTGTTCCAGTGCCAGTACAGACCCGCCAGAATTTCCGTCTCTATTTGGAACTGGTGCTGCTCCATCTCAAGTGGAGCCTCTTCCCAGAATTTATCGTTCAACGTGGGGTCTTTTTCGCAGGCCGATATAACCATCAGAGCCAGCGCAGTCCATAGTATCTTTTTCATACGCGATAATCTTTAATTGAGCCTTACCATTGTAGTAACCACCATCCCTGCATTATTGCCGCCGACGGAGGTCTTGATGACGCCACGGTCGGAGCCCGTTACAGATGCGTAGAACGTCAGCTCCGTTCCATTTGTCATGTAGGCGACGAATTGAAGGGTGAGGGATGCGGCTTCGAAGCGCACCAAGCGAAGCGTCCCGGGGACGATTTTGCCCTGGTACTCGGCCGCGCTGCTCCAATCCAGCGTTACATATTCAGCCGCATCCTTGGAAAGGTCGCATTCCCAGTAGCCGACTGTGCCGTCGATGGCATAAGCAACCCCATTTACATATTCGCCCTCGAGGAAGGGATAGTGCTCCGGCAGCGCCCTTGAAGAAATGGTTCCGGCCTTGGGGTCGAAGGTATGGATCACAGCCCCGTCATATTCATTGCCGCTCCACCAGCTGAGTTTTTCCGTCGTGGAGATATAAGTCTGGTTCGGGTCCATTCTCTCGTTAAATGTGCAGATGAGGTTTCCAAGTGAGACTGAACTTCCGGAAACGGTGAGATTGTAGAAGTCCGTGCAGTCTTCGGTCCTTGTCCAAGACCCCTCCTTGCCGTCTCCCTCCTGGATTTCTTTCTGATAAGTGTTTGCATAATACAGTTTCCCGCCTACGGAAAGGAGGAAAGACTCTTTGCTTCCTTCCACCTGGAGAAGCACGGGTTCGAAGGAAGGAGGGGCGATTATTCCCTGCATTCCTCCCATTGCTCCGGGATAACCGAAAGTCCCACCCAGGCAAGAGCCTCCGGCAGGATAGAGTTTCCAGCAGGAGATATTGTCCCCCAGCACGTTGACGGCATCCAGCGAGTTGCCATTGTCCTGCAGACGGATAAGTGACGGAAGGCCTCCGTTTATGCCTTCATAATTCCAGCCACCGGTCCTCACAAACAGGTCCTTGCCCAGCTGGTGGAACCAGCCGTTGAGGAAGGTAGGCTGCTTGAAACCGTCGTCCATGCCGTCCGGAGCGCCGGCTTCCAGCGTCCACTCAAACAGGGCCCCGTCACTCTTGCGGATAAGATAATGGGCACCGTGGCGCTCATGGTACTTGGCACTGAAATCATTAATAATCTTGGACAGCGCGTTACGTGCAGCCTTGTTGCCGTCCGTGGGATAATTATTCCATCCGCCTTTCACATCGTAATGGCAGTTGGCGAGCCACAGCCATCCATCGTCCACAGGAAACACAAAGCCCGGAGAAATGATGAGGTTCGCCCGGATGGTTTCGGCTACCTCGCCACCAGCCCCTTCCACGTCAACCTGATAGGAGACCTCCACCATAGAACCGTCCTCAGACACGGTATAGAGGGCCTTGGGGCCGATTACGATATCTCCTTCGGCCTTGGTGGCAGCGCCGCTACCTTGGGCAAGGGCCAGCATCCCGGCGCCGGCGATATTGGCCTTGCGGAAAGTGACATTGGCATTGCCGTCGAAGCCATCCTTGTTGCAGGAAACGGCCAGGAAGGCCGCAAGCAGCGCTGCTGCAAATAGAATCTTTTTCATAAGTTTCAGTGTTTTTCGCAAAGGTAGTCCATAGAAACAACAGCCTTGTGGCGGAATACACCACAACGCGAGCCTCATGAGAAAAATTCTTTGCTTTTATTTATAAATAGTAATTGTAAAATATTACCTTTGCAAAAAGATGCAACTATGAATAAGATTAATTTCGAAGCAAAAGGAGAAGCGCTGCTGAAGCGGATCGGGATGAGCAAGAGCGAGTTTGCCAGGCGGATGGGAATCCGGAAGCAGAATGTGAAGGCTCTTTTTAAGACCAAGAATTTGGAAACCATTTACAAGGCCTCTGAGGTACTTGGAGTGCCATTTGAATTGCTTGTGGGGTACATAGAGGAGCCGGACTTGTGCGAGATTCCAGCCGTACCGTATGAGGAAGAGATCGATGTCCAGGATAATAGCGAAGAGCATCTGACCTTCGAATCTCTAGTCGGACGTATCAACTTTATCCAAGACACATTGCAGGCACAGGCGGCACACGCCATCAATCTATCACTGACAGCACGCAACTGGCTTGTCGGATATTACATCGTGGAATTCGAGCAAAATGGACAAGACCGAGCCAAGTATGGAGACAAACTAATCAACAGATTGTCTGAAAGGATTAACCGAAGGGGTTTTGAGCCAAGGAGGCTTAGAGAATACAGACATCTGTACCTTGTATATCCCATTTTGGCTACAGAGATTGCAAAATACCTCAAAACCAACCAAGCCTTGTTTCTGGAATCTAAGACAGCAATTTGGCGGATGACATCCGCCAAATTAGAAAAATGGGAAACACCACCCGATCGGCTATTCAACAGACTCAACTATTCGTGCCTATTATACTTATCAAGTATTGAAGACTCATTAAAACGAGCTTTTTACGAGCAAGAGACTATCCGTGGCTGCTGGACATACACAGAACTTGACCGACAGGTCTCTTCGCTCTATTACGAGCGGATAGGTATGTCCAAAGATAAAAATGCCCTACAACGGCTGACCGCCCAAAATGCTCAGCAGATTTCACCAAAAGAAATTATTCACAATCCTGTTACACTGGAGTTCCTGGACATCAAACCCTATGAAAACAATACGGAAACCACCCTCGAAACCGCGATTCTTAACAATCTGCAACGCTTTCTTATGGAGATGGGGCGTGGATTCTGCTTCGAATACAGGCAGAAGCGCATCCTCATTGACCAGGACTATTTTAAGGCCGACCTCATCTTCTATCATCGAATTCTGAAATGCCACGTTATCATCGACTTGAAGATTGACCGTTTCCGCCACGAGTACGCCTCACAACTGAACCTCTACATGAACTACTACAAACACGAGGTAATGCAGCAAGATGACAATCCGCCCATCGGCATACTGCTATGTACAGACTACGGCGAAACAACCGTGCAATACGCGATAGAGGGCCTTGCACAAAACATTTTTGTCAGCAAATATCGCCTTCAACTTCCTTCAGAAGATGAACTCCGTAAGTACATGCTGGAGAACATTACAGAGGAGGACTTCAAAAGATATCAGGAAGAAGAGAAAAAGAGTGATCCCCAATAAACTTGTGGCGGATTCCGCCACAAGGTGCTGATTTATAAGGATATTCCGAAAGGAATTGATACCTTTGCGGATGAGATGCGCCGATTTGCCGTCATACTATTGCTACTTCTCTCCTGCACATTATGGGCGCAGGAGCCCCGTTTTGTCAACTACGGTTCGGCTGACGGGCTGCCGTCCAATACAGTCTATGCCATTACGCAGGATGCCGAAGGTGTACTTTGGGTGGGCACACGTAACGGATTGGCAAGTTTTGACGGAGTACAATTCAAATCTTGGAAGGAATACGGCAGGGTGAATGCCCTGGCGGTGGACAAGGACGGTCGGCTGTGGATTGGGACTACGGATGGGCTCAGGGTGAGAGATTCTTCGCCTTCGGCTCAGAATGACAGAATGCCGGCTCAGAATGACAGAAGGCCGGCTCAGAATGACAGGGTGGAAGGCAACATTCGGGCACTTTTGACAGATTCAGAGGGCTATGTCTGGGCTACCGTAGGCGACACCCTGCTGCTGAAACTCTCTTACAAGGATGGCATCAGGGAGGAGGCCCGATGCTGGTACGACAAGCGGGACTCGGAAGGAGATTACCCCTATTATCAGATATTCGAGGCTCTGGACGGAAAACTTTGGCTTGCGGGCCGGATTGTCCGTTTTCAGTACGTTGAAGACAGACTCAGACCTCAGGTCGTGCATCCATTCGGCAATGGCGGATTCTGCGCCGGAAGTTTCGCAGAGACAGGAGGTAAACTCTATGCCTTTGACGACCATACATCCCTTCTGTATACTTATGAAGACAGAGAAGTTGTTTTGCACGGCCACCTTCCCATAGCACATGCCAGGCTTCTTACGGATAGCAAAGGCCGCCTCTGGGCCGCCGGCTCGTATGGCATCGGGCCGGTGAATCTGGAAAAACCGGAAGATACACCTGTCTATAAAACACCGTCCACAGAACTCTACTGCCTGTTTGAAGACCGCCAGGGCAATATCTGGGCGGGCGGTGACAACGGACTTTCTGTCATTTGTCCGGCGTTTCAGCATGTGCGGACTATTTCTTCGGTCAACGTCACGGCTATCATGCAGGACAGCCGAGGGAAAATGTGGATAGGAACGGCCGAAGACAGGGTGTCGGCCTTGTACGAAGACAGTGCCGGAGCCGTTTACGTGGGCCTTTGGGACAACACCGGCTGGGAAGTTTGGAAGGACGGGAGGATGCATAAGGAGCGCCTGATAGGATCCCTCCCGGAGGCGCAGCGGGAAGCCCGGCATTTGGACGGAGCCAACTGGATATCCGATTTCCTGGAAGACAGCCACGGCCGCTTCTGGGTGGTCACCTGGGAAGGCGTAGGCCTCAACCAGTGGGACAGAAAAGAGCGGTGCAGCCTGCCTCCCCGTTGGCTGAGCCCGTTCCGCTATCCATCGGCACAGGTGGATTCAAATATTTATCTGAGTTCAAGGCTTGGAAGCAGGCTCATCGAAGACCTGAACGGCAATCTGGTCTATGCCACCACGGAGGCCGGACTGAATATCATTGATTCGGAGACGGGCCTTGTGACAAAGTACTATAAGGGCAATTCGGATATTCCGGACGATTATGTCACCGACCTTTGTCTTTCCCCGGAAGGCACGGTCTGGGCCGCCACCCGCAGCGGGATATGGAGCCCCTCCGGCAAGAATTTCCTTGATGGCATGCTGGTGCAGTCGGTGGAGGCGGATGCCGCAGGTCGCCTGTGGGCTGGAACGGAGGACGGACTCTGGTTCATTGACACCGACGGTAGCATCGGCCGCGTTCCCAAGGAGTTGGGATTTCCCTCCGATATCTACGGAGAACATGTTTCCTGCACCCTCCGGGACGGTTCACTGTCCTTTGGTGGACCTTCCGGAGCCGTAGTGTTCCATCCGGACAGCCTGCTCTCCATCAAGGTCGAAGGGAACTTGGCGCTGGAGAGTCTTATCCGCCACAGGTATCGCATTAATGGTGGAGACTGGAATGACGGACGCTTCATCGGCCTGCCGGAGAATATCCGCCCGGGGCGCTATTCCCTTGAAGAGCAAGGCTCGGATATCTTCGGGAGGTGGAATCAAGGCGAGTCTGTTTCACGGCTGCTCCGCGTACCTCCGCCTATCTGGCTCCGCTGGCCCTTCCTGCTGGGATATCTCCTGCTGCTCTCCGCCATCATCTATATGGTGATGAAACTCCGCGAGCGCAGGCTCCTTGTGAAGGAACTGGATATGCGAAACCGCCTTTTCTCCATTATATCCCACGATCTCAGGGGGCCCGTTACCGGAAATCGCATCCTGGCACGGGAACTCTTGGAGAAGGTCGACGGCCTCTCCAGGGTGCAGTTGAAAGAGGCGCTTGCCGAGCTGTCCGCCTCGGCCGAAAACGCATCCTCCCTGTTGGAGAACCTTCTGCTGTGGTCTCTCAGCCAGAAGGGGATGCTGAAGCCCGTTATGCGTGAGGTGAATCTCCTGGGCGTCGCCAAGGAAGCTGTGGGAAGCGTCCGTGGCCAAGATGTTATCACGGTTGATATTCCCGAAAACCTGATTGTACGCACCGACCGGAACATGCTGCTTACCAT
>DGXO01000027.1:14453-16873 GCA_002395605.1 Bacteroidales bacterium UBA4230 | reverse complement strand
CGGAGGCCGTGGCCGAAGGGCTTGACCCGAGGACTTATAGGCCGGGAGCCGCGGGGTATTAAGGGGCAGAGCCCCTGGCATTAACCAGTGGAGGTGAGCGGACTCGAACCGCTGTCCAAACGTCTTGCCAGGCGGCTTTCTACATGCTTATCCATCCTTTGGTTTTAGAGCGTACCCTGCCGGAGGGCGGGCGAAGTGCGCCTTAGCCTTTAGGGCTTGACCGGATTTAAAGGCGTCCTCCGGAGCAGCCTCAAATGGATGATACCCCTTGAGGGGCCCTTAAGAGGCGGAAGGGCCGAGGGATACTCGTCGGCGGCGCAACCTTGGCGCGGCGGATTAAGCTAATTGCCTTAGGCTAATTAGGCAGCGAGTGCATAGTTGTTGTTGGCAACTGATTTTTTGAGGTCTGAGATTTACGGGCAAGGCCTCCACGCCCGGCATGCTTACCGTCCAACACCGGCGCTGTCAAAACCAAAACACCCCCATGGACGGATTGCAAAGGTAGTCATTTTTTCTTACCTTTGCATACATTTTTAATAGTTCAAATGAAAAAGTTTTCTCTTATCGTTCTTGCAGCGGCTCTTGCCCTGAGCTGCACATCAAAACCCCAGGTAAAATACGTCTTCTATTTCATAGGTGACGGCATGGGTATCAACCAGGTCATGGCCACGGAGCAGTACAACAAAGCTACCGGAAACGGCCCGGAAGTGGTCAACTTCACCCAGTTCCCCGTACGTAATTTCATCACTACGGTATCCGGAAACTCCTTGGTTACAGACTCTGCCGCCGGCGGTACCGCCCTTGCATCCGGAACAAAGACATACAATAGCGCCGTTGGTGTAGACCTTGACGGCAATCCTGTCACATGCCTGACCGAATGGGCAAATGCGGCAGGGTATGGCACGGGCGTTATCACCAGCGTTGGCATCAACCACGCAACCCCCGCCTGTTTCATTGCCCATACCTCCGTGCGCCAGAACTACGAGGACATCTCCACCCAGCTTATGTCGGCCCCCGTGGACTTTGCCGCCGGTGCAGGTTTCATCATGAACAGGCACTCTGAGCGCACCCCGGAAGAATTTGAGAAGATGGCGGCCGATGCCGGGATTTCCCTTTTCAAGGGCCCTGATTTCACCGGAGTGGAGAATACGGAAGGCCGAGTGATTTGCCTCAGCGGCAAGACGCAGCAGGACCTTCCCTACGCCATTGACCGCCAGGAGGGTGACACCCAGCTTTCGGATTTCGTGAAGGCCGGTATCGCCTACATGGACAAGCACTTCGGCCAGAAAGGCTTTTTCATGATGATTGAGGGCGGAAAGATAGACTGGGCATGCCACGGAAATGACGCCACGGCCGCTTTCCAGGAGCTCACGGACATGGCTTATTCCGTAGACCTTGCCCTTGAATTCATGGCAAAGCACCCCAAGGAAACCCTTATCCTCATCACCGCAGACCATGAAACCGGAGGCCTCATGATTGGCTCCGGCAAGTACGAGGCCAAACCTGAACTACTTGCTTACCAGAAAGGCTCCAACGTGGCCCTCACATGGATGTTCCATGAAGAGTTCTTCCCCGAGGACGAACCCTTTGAAACCCCTTCTTGGGACGACGTCAAGGAATTCTTTGCCGAAAACCTGGGCCTCTGGGAAAAAGTGGAAGTCCCCGCAAAGGAAGAGGCTGCGCTGAAGGATGTGTATGACAAGACCTTCGGCAAGGGCGGAAACAAGAACCTGAGCTCCGAGAGCCTCTATTCCGTAAACAGCAAACTTGTAGACGAAGCCGTAAATTGCCTCGACCGCATTGCTGGCTACCGCTTCAGCTACGGTTCCCATTCCGGCTCTCCGGTTGGTCTGTACGTCACCGGCGCCTGCCACGAGGCCTTCCGGGAAGTGCGTGACAACGCCGAAATTGCTCCCACCATTGCCAAAGTGGCCGGATACAAAAAGTAGCCTGGCGCGTAAAAAGCTGGCTCACAGCGAATTGATGAAAATCGGGTGCACCTCCAGGTGCACCCGATTATTTGTAAGTTAGTGACAGGCAGTCACTTATGCGCCAGAAGGCTAAGCGGTCTTTTTCTGGGGGTCCTTGAACAGAATCCAGAAGAGAATGGCAACCACAAGGGCGTAACCGGCGAAGATGTACCAGGCGCCCGGCCAGGCGGCGGGGTTCTCAAAAACGCCCACGGAGTCTACCACGGCGCCGGCGGCAAGGGTGCCGATGGTGGCGCCGAAGCCGTTAGTCATCATCATGAACAGGCCCTGGGCGCTTGAGCGGATGTCAACGGCGGCATTCTGCTCTACATACAGTGAACCGGAGATGTTGAAGAAGTCAAATGCCATACCGTATACAATGCAGCTGAGGATAAAAAGCAGTACGCCGGGCATCCCGGGATTTCCAAGGCCGAAGAAGCCGAAGCGCAG
>DGXO01000027.1:4092-14323 GCA_002395605.1 Bacteroidales bacterium UBA4230 | reverse complement strand
CGGGATAAGCAGGATGCAAAGGGTCTCAGAAGCCTGCGAGATTGCAATGAGGGCGTTGGAGTTCTTGACTGCGAATGTGTCTGCGTATTCAGGATTTGCGGCAAACGAGCCAAGGAAGGTGTTGGCATAGCCGTTTGTAATCTGGAGAGATGCGCCAAGAAGCATTGAGAAGATGAAGAAAATGGCAAACTGGCCGTCCTTGAAAAGGGTGAAGGCCTTGAGGCCGAATGCTTCTGCGAGGCTCTGCTTGCCACCTGCCTTGTTGACGGGGCACGCAGGCATTGTGAGCGAATAAGCGCACATGATAAGTGAAAGAATGCCCGAAGACAGCAGCTGGGTGAAGCTGTCCTGCATGGCCACTCCCTTGATATGGAGGAAGTTGGTGAGGAGCATGCTGCAGATGAAGCCCACTGTGCCGAACACGCGGATGGGAGGGAAGTCCTTCACGGGGTCCATGCCTTCCTTGCCAAGGGCGTTATAGGCCACGGAGTTCACAAGTGCGATGGTGGGCATGAAGAACGCCACGCTGAGGCTGTAGAATACGAACAACGGGGCAAACTGGACGGCGTTACCAGCGCTCATGCAGTATGCACCGGCCCCTATCATGAAGATTCCGGCAAGTCCGTGGCACATTGAAAGGACCTTCTGGGCCTCCATCTTGCGGTCTGCGAGAATACCCATGAGGGTGGGCATGAAGATGGAAACTATTCCCTGCATGGCAAAGAACCACTTGATCTGGGGACCAAGGCCGATATTGCCAAGGTACCTTCCCAGTGATGTGAGGTAAGCGCCCCACACGGCGAATTCAATGAAGTTCAGGAGGGCGAGCTTCACGGAAATGGGCTTAATCTTTATTTGCATGATGTATAAATATTGTTATTAGTCTCAAGTTCATCATACAAAAGTACGAAAAAATCCGTATTTTTGCAGAGATGTTCGAATTTAAATTAAAGGCAAAGGATAAAGATTCGGCCGCAAGGGCCGGCGTTATTTCCACGGACCACGGGGAAATCAAGACCCCCATTTTCATGCCGGTGGGCACCGTGGGTTCCGTCAAAGGCGTCTATCACAGGGATTTGGAGGCCGATATTAAGGCCCAGATCATCCTTGGAAACACCTATCACCTTTATCTTCGGCCCGGACTGGACACCCTCAGAAAAGCCGGAGGGCTCCATAAATTCGAGCACTGGGACAGGCCCATCCTCACGGACAGCGGCGGGTTCCAGGTCTTTTCCCTCGCCCCCATCCGTAAACTCACGGAGGAAGGCTGCAAGTTCTCCTCCCACATAGACGGCTCCAAGCACATCTTCACCCCGGAAAACAACGTTGACACACAGCGTATTATAGGTGCCGATATCATGATGGCCCTTGACGAGTGCTGCCCCGGAGACGCCGACGAACGTTATGCCGCAAAGTCCCTGAAACTTACCCAGGGCTGGCTGGAGCGCTTTGCAAAGCACTTTGACGAAACCGAGCCCCTGTACGGATATCAGCAGGTTATGTTCCCCATAATCCAGGGCTGCGTGTACCCGGACCTCAGGAAAAGGGCCGTGGAACATGCCCTGAAGCTGGACAACCCCAACCGCGGCGGATACGCCGTAGGCGGCCTGGCGGTAGGGGAGCCCACGGAAAAGATGTACGAGATGCTGGAGGTCACGTGCCCCATCCTCCCGGAAAACAAGCCCCGTTACCTCATGGGCGTGGGAACTCCCGCCAACATCCTCGAAGGCATTGCCCGCGGAATAGACATGTTCGACTGCGTAATGCCCACCCGTAACGGCCGAAACGGAATGCTCTTCACCTGGAACGGCGTCATGAACATGAGAAACTCCAAGTGGACGGAAGATTTCTCCCCGCTGGACCCTTTCGGCACCTCATTTGTAGACAGTTACTATACCAGGGCGTACATCCATCATCTTTTCATAGCAAAGGAGATGTTTGCCGCCATGGTGGCGTCGGAGCACAACCTCGCCTTCTACCTGGACCTTGTCACAAAGGCCAGGCAGCACATTGAGGCAGGGGACTTCACCTCCTGGAAAAACGCCATGCTTCCAAAACTCATGCAGCGCTTATGAACATAGGGCTTAAGAAACTGGACTGGTACATAATCAAGAAGTTTCTGGTGACATTTTTCATGGCACTGCTCCTTCTTGCGGTCATCATAGTGATTTTTGACGTCAGCGAGAAAATCGAGGACTTCGTCCGCAAGGAAGCCCCCATGAAGGAGATTATCTTCGACTACTACCTTGGCTTCATCCCGTACTTCATGAACATGTATTCGCCCATGTTCGTGTTCCTCACCGTCATTTTCTTCACCTCCAAGATGACCCAGGACTCAGAGGTGGTGGCAATGCTCTCAAGCGGCATCTCATTCCATCGTCTCATGGTCCCGTATATGGTGTCGGCGGTATTCATCACCTTGCTCACCATGGGGCTTGGCATGTGGGTAATCCCTCACCAGGTGGGCCGAAAGGTGGACTTCGAGCAAAAGTATATCCCGCGCATGAAGGTCAAAATCGGCCACGACATGCACTACAAGCTTGAAAACGACCACTTTGTGTACCTGGAGTCGTTCAGCGCCTACAACAACACGGCATATAACTTTACCCT
This sequence comes from Bacteroidales bacterium UBA4230, assembly GCA_002395605.1. Lineage (GTDB taxonomy): Bacteria > Bacteroidota > Bacteroidia > Bacteroidales > UBA932 > Cryptobacteroides. Next base: position 11,713 of record DGXO01000027.1, on the reverse strand, counting down.
TGAAGACCTTTCCGGAGGGCGGCTCCGCTCCAAGATTACGGCCGAAAGCGCCCAGTATGACACCCTCACCGGAAGGTGGAAACTCCGCAACTGGTTCATCCGCGACTACGACGAAGGCCTTGGTGACCACGTCCGTTCCGGCCGCCAGCTGGATACAACCCTGAGCCTTACCAGGGAGGATTTCTTCCTTAACAAGTACACCATCACCCGGCTCAACGAGGCCGAACTTGAAAGGCTCATCAAAACCCAGACACAAAGGGGAGATGCGTCGGTTTCGGCCGCTCTCATAGAGAAGAACAACAGGATGGCCATGCCCATTTCCTCAATTATCCTTACCATAATCGCGGTGTCGCTCTGTACAAAGAAAAAGCGCGGCGGAATGGGCTGGAACCTTGCCACGGGAACGGCACTAGGCTTCTCCTACATCCTGTTCCAGCAGTTCAGCGAGATGTTTGTGGCAACCGACACCCTGCCTCCATCCATCGCAATATGGCTTCCTAATTATATATTTGCGATAATAGCCATAGTCCTTTACATAAAAGCACCTAAGTAATGAAAGTCAGGATTGTAAACAAATCCGGATATCCATGCCCCGCATACGCTACGGAACTTTCGGCAGGGGTAGATCTGAAGGCGTCCATTACGGAGCCCGTCACCATCGGCCCGCTTGAGAGAATCCTTGTCCCTACGGGCCTTTACATTGCACTTCCGGCCGGCTACGAGGCCCAGGTGAGGCCCCGCAGCGGTCTTGCCGCAAAGCACGGAATAACCGTTCTCAACACCCCCGGCACCATTGATGCCGATTACCGCGGGGAAATAAAGGTTATCCTGGTGAACCTGTCCAATGAGCCTTTTGAGATTGTCCCCGGAGAGAGGATAGCCCAGATGGTTATAGCCCGCCACGAGCACGTGGAGTGGGAAGAGACGGACGCCCTTGACAGCACTGAGCGCGGCGCCGGCGGTTTTGGCTCCACCGGCCGATAGCAACCCCTTTGTCATTTCGAGCGAGCGAAGCGAGTCGAGAAATCTCATATTGATATGAACATAGAATCCCTATACAAGATATTCCTTCAGAGCGCAGGGGTAAACACCGACACCCGCACAATCTCTGAAAACCAGCTTTTCTTTGCCCTTAAGGGAGAGAATTTTGACGGCAACACTTTTGCGCTCAAGGCCCTTGAAGCTGGCGCCTGCTATGCCGTGGTGAACAGCACCGTGACGGAAGATGACCCCAGGCTCATCAAGGTTGAGGACACCCTTCAGACCCTGCAGGAGCTTGCCGCATTCCACCGTTCACAGCTGGACATTCCAGTTATCGGCCTTACCGGCACAAACGGTAAAACCACTACCAAGGAGCTGGTGAGCACGGTCCTGGCCGCAAAATACAAAGTTGCCGCCACACGCGGAAACCTCAACAACGACATCGGAGTTCCCCTGACTGTTCTTGGCATTGGCCAGGATGTCCAGATTGCCGTTGTGGAGATGGGCGCCAGCCACCCGGAAGACCTTCGGCCCCTTCTGAAGGTATCCCAGCCCACCCACGGCCTTATCACCAATGTTGGCAAAGCGCATCTGGAGGGCTTCGGCAGTTTTGAAGGCGTAATGCACGCAAAAGGGCTTCTCTACGACTACCTCAAGGAGCACGAGGGACTGGCGTTTGTAAATGCCGACGACCATATCCTTGAAGGCATGCTTTGGGAGAGGGAACTGGAGTCTGTCCCTTACGGCATGGAGGGCGTGAAGGTCCTTCCTTCATCGGCCACTGATCCTTTCCTGAGGCTGGTTATTCCGGGAGGCCGAACCGTAAAGACAAACCTTGTGGGGGCTTACAATGCCGCCAATGTCCTTGCCGCCCTTAAGGTTGGATGGTTCTTCGGCGTACACGAGGACGATGCCATAAAGGCTGTTGAGGCCTATGTGCCTTCCAACAACCGTTCACAGCTTGTGCGTACCGGCCGGAATACTCTTATTGTAGATGCCTACAACGCCAATCCTTCGTCCATGGCCGTGGCCCTTGACAACCTCACCCTCTGCGAAGGCCGGAAGGTGGCCCTCCTTGGCGACATGCGTGAACTAGGGGCCGATTCCGCCACAGAGCACAAGAAAATTGTGGACCGGCTTCTTTCTGTCATTTCGAGCGAAGCCGAGAAATCTCAGGCCATCCTGGTGGGTCCGGAATTCAAGAAAGCCGCCGAAGGCACCGGCATTCCCGTGTTTGACACCTCCGATTCCCTTGCCGAATGGCTGAAAGCCAATCCCATTGAGGGTTGCACCATCCTTGTGAAGGGTTCCCGCGGAATCCGGATGGAAAAAGTTATTTCCACGCTTTAATGAGGAGGTGCGTGAGGTATGCCACGGCGCTGCCCATGACAAGGCCGAAAAGTATGCCCACAAGGACGTCGCCAAGGAAGTGGGCCCCCATCATGATGCGGGCAAGGCTCACGAGGGATGCCCAGATGTAAACGCCGACGGCGAACGGCTTTACGGGAGAGCCGTTGAGGCCCAGGCCGAGGGTGGTTGCGGCGGCAAAGCCGAATACATTTGCGGCATGGCTTGAGAAAAATCCGTAAAGGTGACCGGTGGGGCCGCCGGGCATGATGAGGCCGTTATCCAGCATCCAGGTGTTGTAGCAGGGCCTGAGGCGTGCCACGGAGTCTTTCACCACTCCGGAAAGCTGGTCTGTGAGAACGACGCATAGGATAAGGGACATGCTTACAAGGACGCCTTTTTTCCAGCCCAGTTTCCAGATTATGAAACCCATCACTATGGCGTATGCCGGGAACCAGATTTTAGCGTCCGAGAGCACTATCCATAGCTGGTGCAGGGCCGGGATGTCCAACCTGTTGATCCACAGGGTTGCCGCCTGGTCTATCTGAACAATGTCTATCATTTGTTAAGTGCTTTCCAGAGCATTTCCTTGAGGTCTTCAAGGCCGATCCTTGCAACGGACGAGATAAAAACGTGGGGAAGGTCCTGGGGGAGTTTTTTCTCTATCTTTGCACGCTGCTTGTCGTCTACGAGGTCTGTCTTGGTAATGGCCAGGACGCGGTCTTTCACCAGAAGTTCCGGGTTGTATTCCTCCAGTTCATTGAGTAGTATCCTGTAGCCTTTCATGACGTCCGGTTCATCGGCCGAAACCATGAAAAGGAGCACGGAATTGCGCTCGATGTGCCTCAGGAAGCGCATGCCGATGCCTTTTCCCTCGTGGGCGCCCTCTATGATACCGGGGATGTCGGCCATCACAAAGGAGCGGTCGTCGTAGTAGCGCACTATCCCAAGATTGGGCTCCAGGGTTGTGAATGCGTAGTTTGCAATTTTGGGTTTGGCCGAAGTTATGACGGAAAGAAGGGTGCTTTTTCCGGCGTTGGGGAAGCCCACCAGGCCGACATCGGCCAGGACTTTGAGTTCCAGGATGAACCAGCCTTCCATGCCGTCTTCGCCGGGCTGGGCGTAACGGGGAGTCTGGTTGGTGGCGCTTTTGAAGTGGTCGTTGCCCCAGCCGCCTTTTCCGCCGCGGCAAAGGATGTATTCCTGACCGGGTTCCACCAGTTCGGTAATCACTTCCTCGGTTTCGGCGTCCTTCACCACCACGCCCTGGGGTACTTCCAGGACGATGTCCGTGCCGTTTTTGCCCCTCTTTAGGGCTTCGGCGCCGTTGCCGCCGTTTTCGGCGCGCACCACCTTGCGGTACCGGAGATGGATCAGGGTCCAGAGCTGGGGATTCACCCTTAGGATAATGTGGCCGCCGCGGCCGCCGTCACCGCCGTCCGGGCCGCCCTTTGGGACGTATTTTGCCCTGTGAAGGTGAGCGCTTCCGGCTCCGCCGTGCCCGCTTGCGCAGAAAATGCGCACGTAGTCTATGAAGTTTGATTCGGCCATAGTCAAAAAGAATCTTCGCAAAGATAATGGAAAATCTTGTAAAAATGGCTATCTTTACAAAATGAAAAAAGGCACTCTGGTTTGTGATTTCAGCGGGGCTTACGGCGCTCAAGGGTTCCTTGGGTGGCTGGAGGAGAATGCCGCAGAAGCTCAGGTGCTGGAACTCAAGGGTTTGGAAGGGACTTCCTGCTACTGTGATGCGGAATCGGCCCTGGAAATTGGGCGGATGCTGCCGGAAAACCTGCCCGGTCTCAGGTGGCTGGACAGCGGTGACTACCACTACATGTCACACCTTCTGGCGCTTCGTGAGATGAAGCCGTTCCACCTTCTTCTCCTTGACAACCACCCGGACAACCAGGAGCCTGCCTTTGGAGGGGGAGTCCTAAGCTGCGGAAGCTGGGTAAAGGCCATGCGGGAGGAGAATCCGCTGCTTGAGGATGTGCTGTGGATAGGCCCCGAAAACGGGGACTACCTTGAATGGATGGAGGACAGAAGGGGAGAGAGACTGTACATATCGCTTGACAAGGACGTGATGGCGCCGCAGTGGGCCCGCACGGACTGGTCGCAGGGAGAGTTCGGCCTAACGCAAGTGGAGGAAATTCTGAAGCTTGCAATGACCAAGATGGATATTGCCGCAATTGACATCTGCGGGGAAACGCCCCCCTCAAAAGGAGCCACCCCGGAGGATATGAGAATAAATTTTGAAACCAACACTAAACTTTATAACCTGATATGTCAGAATTGAAAACTTGCCTGTATGACTCTCACGTTGCGCTAGGCGCCAAGATGAGTCCCTTCGCAGGCTTCATTATGCCCATCCAGTATGCCGGCATAGTGCCGGAGCACCTTGCCGTAAGGCAGCACGTGGGCATGTTCGATGTCTCCCACATGGGAGAGATCTTTGTTGAAGGCCCGGATGCCGAAGCCTTCGTGAACCACATCTTCACCAACGAAATCCGCGGATTCGAGCCCGGAAAGGTGCTCTACGGCATGATGTGCTACCCTGACGGCGGCACCGTAGACGACCTCCTCGTGTACCGTGAGTTCCAGCCTGGCCACTTCCTCCTTGTTGTAAATGCCGCAAACATTGACAAGGACTTTGCTTGGATTCAGGAGCAGGTGAAGGGCTTTGACTGCACCGTGCGCAACGAGTCTCCCGTATGGGGCCAGATTGCCGTGCAGGGCCCCGAGGCCGAAAAAACCGTAATGGAGGTCCTTGGCTACAAGGAAGCCGCAGAACTTGGCTTCTACACCTTCTGTGACGTCCTTTATAACGGTAAACGCCTCATCCTGAGCCGCACCGGATATACTGGGGAAGACGGTTTTGAGCTTTACACCACAATTGAGAACACCGTGGAAATCTGGGACCGCCTCCTGAAGGCAGGCGTCCAACCCTGCGGCCTCGGCTGCCGCGACACCCTCCGCTTCGAAGCCGGCCTCCCTCTTTACGGAGACGAGCTTAGCCCGGAGATAAGCCCCGTCATGGCAGGCCTCGGGATGTTCTGCAAGTACGACAAAGATTTCATCGGCAAGGAAGCCCTCCTGGACCAAAAGGCCGGAAACCTTGCCCGTAAGCTTGTGGGCATTGAGATTGAGGACAAAGCCATTCCGCGCGCCGGTTATCCCGTAGAACTTGAGGACGGAACCGAGGTTGGCGTTGTCACCACCGGTTACCACTCCATCTCCCTTGACAAGAGCATCTGCTTCGCCCTTGTTGCAAAGGAATATTCGGCCCTGGATACCCCTCTTTCCATCCGGATCAGAAAGAAAGTTTTCCCCGGAAAAGTTATCAAGAAACGTTTTTATCAGACAAATTATAAAAAATAACTATAGCTATGTCAAAGATTATTGAAGGACTCAAATACTCCGAATCCCACGAATGGGTTAAAGTAGAAGGCAATATTGCAATTATCGGCGTTTCCGATTTTGCCCAGAAGGAAATGGGAGACATCACGTATGTGGATATGCCCGCCGTTGACGACGAAGTTTCCGCAGGCGAGGAATTCGGCGCACTTGAAAGCGTAAAAGCCTCCTCAGACCTTATCAGCCCCGTTTCCGGCACTGTTGTTGAGGTTAACGAAGCCCTTGAAGACGCCCCCGAAAAAGTGAACGAGGACGCCTTTGAAAACTGGATAATCAAGGTGGAGATGAGTGACGCATCGGAGCTTGACTCCCTCCTTGACGCTGCAGGTTACAAAGCCCTCATCGGAGAGTAGCATATGGCATCACTTCCTTACCTTCCGCACACAGATGCGGACGTGAGGGCAATGCTGGATAAGGTTGGGGCCGAAAGCCTCCGAGACCTTTATTCCGATGTCCCCGCGAAATTCCTGAAAAAAGGCCCTTATGCCCTGCCGCCGGCAATGAGCGAGCAAGAGATAAGGGACTGGTTCCATGACCTCGAAGCCCAGAACGCCCACCTGAAGGTGTTTGTGGGTCAGGGCGCCTATGACCATTACACCCCTTCCGTAATTCCGTATCTCACCCAGAGGAGCGAATTCCTTACGGCATACACTCCCTATCAGTGTGAGATATCCCAGGGTACGCTCCGCTATATCTTCGAGTACCAGAGCATGATGTGCGCCCTCACTGGACTGGACGTTTCCAACGCCTCCATGTACGACGGCCCCACAGCAGCCGCAGAGGCCATGAAGATGTGCGTGGCATGCACCCGCAAGAAAAACACCGTGCTCCTGTCAAAGGCCCTTCTGCCGCATGTAATAAAGGTAGTGGAGACCTATGCAAAATTCCACGGCGTAAATCTGGGTTATATTGACGCATCTGACGGTCAGACTTCGGCCGAAGCCCTCAAGGCAGCCCTCACAGAGGACGTCGCCGGCGTAATCCTCCCTTCCATAAACCGTTACGGCATAGTGGAAGACCACACCGGATTCGCGGAGGCCATCCATGCCGCCAAGGCCCTCATGGTAGAATATTGTGACCCTTCGGCCCTTGCCGTAGTGAAGACCCCCGGAGAATGGGGCGCGGACATTGCGGTTGGCGACGGCCAGCCCCTTGGACTGCCGCTTTGCTACGGAGGCCCTTACGTTGGTTTCATGACCGTGAAGAAGGACTACATGCGCAAGATGCCCGGCCGAATTGTAGGCCAGACCACGGACAAGGAAGGCAGGCGCGTGTTTGTGCTCACCCTCCAGGCCCGAGAACAGCACATCAAGCGTGAGAAAGCCACTTCAAACATCTGCTCCAACGAGTCCCTGATGGCGCTCTGGGTTACCATTTACCTGTCCCTGATGGGCCCTGAAGGCCTTAAGGAGGTAAACAGGCAAAGCTCCGACGGCGCCCATTACCTTTATTCCGAACTCCTTAAAACCGGCAAGTTCGAGGAAGTTTTCCCCGGCAAGCCTTTCCTGAAGGAGTTTGTCCTAAAGCCCAAAAAGTTCCCCGGGCTCATGCAAAAGCGCCTTGAAGAGGCCGGCTTCTTTGCAGCCCTGGACACCGAAGAAGGGTATGTCAGTTTCTGCGTAACGGAAAAACACTCCAAGGAGGAAGTAGACCGCCTTGTTAGCGTAATAAAGGAGGGATAGGCCATGAAATACTACGACAAACTTGTTTTTGAGCTCTCTAAGGAAGGCCGATGCGGTTATTCCCTCAGAAAGAACGATTTCCCCAAGGCCGCGGAACTTCCCGCCGCCCTAAGGCGTAATTCGGCCCTGGAACTTCCGGAGGTAAGCGAACCCGACGTAGTGCGCCACTACACCAACCTGTCCCAGATGAACTTCGG
>DGXO01000027.1:0-3985 GCA_002395605.1 Bacteroidales bacterium UBA4230 | reverse complement strand
ACCATGAAGTACAACCCCAAGATCAATGAGGAAGTGGCTGCCCTCCAGGGCTTTGCAGGCCTTCATCCCCTCATGCACGCGGGGCTCACTAAGGGTGCCCTCAAGGTGTACCAGGAGATGAACAAGGCCCTTGCCGCCATTACCGGTATGTACACCTTTACCTTCGACCCCTGCGCCGGAGCGCACGGTGAACTCACCGGCCTCATGATTATGCGCACCTACCATATGCAGCGCGGAGATTTCGGCCGAACCAAGGTCATTGTCCCGGACAGTGCCCATGGCACCAATCCGGCTTCGGCGGCAGTCTGCGGCCTGGAAGTGGTGGAGGTTAAGTCCCTTGAGAACGGACGCATTGACGTAGAGGCGCTTAAGCCCCTGCTGGGCCCGGACATCGCCGGCATTATGATGACCAACCCCAATACCCTGGGCCTTTTTGAAACCCAGATTGAGGAGATTGCATCGCTGGTTCACGGCTGCGGCGGCCTTCTGTACTACGACGGCGCCAACATGAACCCTCTCATGGGCGTTGTGCGTCCCGGAGACATGGGCTTTGACATCATGCACCTGAATCTTCACAAAACCTTCTCCACGCCTCACGGCGGCGGAGGTCCCGGCAGCGGTCCGGTTGGCGTTGCAAAGCATCTGGAAGACTGCATCCCTGACCTCAGGGTGTCCGGTTTCCACGGAAACTTCGGCGTAATTCTGCGTGCCTATGCATACATTCTCTCTCTTGGCAAGGAGCATCTCCGTGAGGTGGGAGAGTATGCCGTTCTTAGCGCAAACTACATCAAGGAGTGCCTCAAGGACGTTTACAAACTCCCCATTGAGGGCGTTTGCAAGCACGAATTCGTGTTTGACGGACTTTTGAACGACGGCGCCCGTGAAGGCGTTCCCGGAGCCACCACCCTGGACGTTGCAAAGCGCCTGCTGGATTACGGCTTCCATGCCCCCACCATCTATTTCCCGCTCCTTTTCCACCAGGCCCTCATGATAGAGCCCACGGAAACCGAAAGCAAGGAAACCATAGATGCTTTCATAGAGGTCATGAGAAAGATTGCGGCAGAGGCCGCAGAGGATCCTCAGATTCTCCACGACGCCCCTCACTGCACTCCCATTTCCCGCCCGGACGAAACCGCTGCGGCGCGTAACCCCATCCTAAAGTACCAGGACGCCTGATGGAAGAAAGAAGCCTTAGTACCGTTCTGAGCTCCTACGACAAGCCGGAACTCCAGGATCTTGCAAACATCCTGGGGAGTTCCCTTAGTACCCACCTCAGGAAGTCTCAGATGGTAAGTGAGCTTCAAAGTTACATTCGGTCATACCCGCAGCAGTGGATGTCCCATCTTATGGAAAGGGACGTGAAACTGCTGCGGGACCTTGTACGCAATGGCCCGGAAAAAGTCCTCTATCAGGATTTTGCCGACTACCCGTCACTTCTTGAAGTGACCGGCCTTGTGCAATACGACGATTCCGATGACAATTATCACAAGGTGTGGATAAGCCGGGAGATGTTTGATATAGTGTCTCCCCAAGTAGACTCAGTCATCCATTCCTTGGAACGTAACGGCCAGTTCAAGCTGGAAAGGGTTGCCCTTGGATACCTTAACCTGTATGGGGTTATCCCTACGGAAACGTTTGTGGATATCATGATGGACTGGTTCAAGGAGAATGTGGGCGGCTCCAACCGGCATCTTTCAAAGCTTCTGAGCACTACGCCAATAGTGAAGCTGTACCGTTACTCGGACAAATGGGGAGACTATCTTTGCTCTCCCTGCGTTCCGGATATAGACGAATTGATGACTCAGCTTCAGGACTTTAATGGGGAGTATGCCGTTTTCCATGATATGGATGCTATGCAGGCCGGAGCCGGCGCCCCTTACTTTACGGTTGGCCTCAAAACCATAGAGGGCATGCGCCTGGAGCAGATGTTTCGCCGCATAGGCTATGAAGGCTTCGACCTCGTAAAGGCCATTCACGACACCTGGATGGAGTCCCAGTTCACTTCCGGCCCCCGTCCGGAGCTCTACGACTCCGTCTTCGACAGTCCTCTTTACGGGACCCTTGACTCCGCAGCCCTAGAGTCCTTCTTCGGCATAGTATCAGATTACGCGGATTCCGTGCCCAAGTGGTGCCTCAAAGGGAATTCGGCAAAGAGTACGGGTAAGTGCCTCTGCGACAGGAATGCCTGGCGGCAGGATATGCCCGCGGCCCCGTCAGAGCCCCAGGGGGATTACCCGCACTGGAGCATGCCTGAGCCTCCGGTAAGGGCGCATGGGTTCACCATTCCGCATGTGGCTCCCAATGATCCATGCCCTTGCGGCAGCGGTCTTCGTTACTGCCGCTGTCACGGAAAATACCTGAATTAGAGAGTATGGACAGCCTCACAATAGAGCCTGTAGCCTATTACAGGGGAGCGTTCGGCTCAAAATTCGGCATCCCGCGCCAGAGCCTTCTTGCCGAAACCCTCAGGGGAAAGATTGTCTTCACGGATAAGTATCGCGTTCGTGAAGCCCTCCGCGGCCTTGAAGGGTTCAGTCACATTTGGCTTGTGTGGGGTTTTTCGGCCAATAGGGAGGTAAAAGGGGGCTGGCAGCCAACCGTGCGTCCTCCGCGCCTTGGCGGGAACACTTCCGTTGGCGTCTGGGCCACAAGGTCGCCTTTCAGGCCCAATCCTCTGGGCCTTTCATGTGTAAGGATAGAGGAAATCCAGGATATGGAGATAGTTGTGAGCGGCGCGGACCTTATGGACGGCACCCCCATCTACGACATCAAACCCTATGTGAAATACGCGGACTCCCACCCTGAAGCGGTGTCCGGATTTGCGGCCGAAGCCCCCAGAAAGGCCCTCAAGGTGGTTATCCCTGAAAATATCCGCCTTGACAGCCGTCAGAGGCAGACGCTGGAGGAAGTCCTTTCACTGGATCCTCGTCCGCCGTACCAGGACACTCCCGGCAGGGAATACGCCTTCCTGTTTGAGGGCGCAGATGTAAGGTTTATGGTAAGCGGAGATGTGCTTACTGTGACTGGGTACGGAACTCAGACGGCGTGAGGCCTGTCTTTTTCTTGAAGAACCTTGCAAAATAAGACTGGTCCGGCACACCTACGCGGCCGGCCACATCCCCAATTGGAACGCTCTTGTCTTTTAGAAGCTGCTTTGCCAAGTTAAGGCGGGCAATTTCTATCCAGTCGATGGCCGTACGGTGGGTGTGGTGCTTGACGGTTTTGTTGAGGTAATTAGGGGTAACGTTAAGCTCAGTAGCATATTCCGACACCGACGCCGGGGCCTTTTTGCTGTCGAATACCAGCTGGAGGAATTTCTCCGGAATGGCGGCTACCTTGGTATCCGGGCGTATCTGGCAAAGGATAAGGTCCATGGCGCTTTTAAGGAAGGACAAGTCCTTGTCTTCCAAGGCGGTGAGCATGCGGCGGAAGAGGTTGGCCATGAATACGGCGTCGTCGAACCAGAAACTCTGGAGCAGCGGCCTTGTGGCACGAAGGACGGAGTACGACGCGTCTTTCAGGAAATCTATGGAAAAAGACCCCATGAATCCGTAGCAGCCGTCGTAGTGGCGTATTACAATCTTCTTGCTTTCCGGAACAATTATAAACTGTCCCGGCCCTATGAGGAAACTGTTGCCATCAATGTCGGCAAGTGCTTCTCCTTCAATCATGAAACCATACACATAGCGGTCAAGGATGTATCCGCTTATGTCCACAGGCTCAGTGTAGCCTTCAATTTTCAGCTCATGAACAGTAATGCCAGTTTTCATATCAGTTTAGAATTCTACGTCAAGTCCTACGTTAATGGTGAAATTCTTTCCGTCTGCGCGCGGATGTGTGACCCTCCAGTATGCGTCTACGCGAAGGATTCTTAGTATGTTGGAGATTCCTACTCCAAGTTCCACATAAGGAGTCTCAAGCGTGCCTATCTTCATTTCCTCCGGGAAAATGAAGGGCGAATGCTCCCTGTCGTTGGCCTCCGACA
>DGXO01000073.1:21381-30602 GCA_002395605.1 Bacteroidales bacterium UBA4230 | reverse complement strand
GGCGCCGACGAAGTAATTGTCGAAATCCTCGCCACTATGCCTTCTGAGGAGGAGGCAGAAGGGATGAGTGAAGCATCAGACAACAAAGTTCCCAAACCGTCTATTGAACTTACCGACAGAGAGGCCGAAATCCTGCCCCTACTCGCGGAAGGACTCTCCAGCAAGGAAATTGCCGACAGGATCTGCCTTACTGACCAGACCGTCCGCTGGTACCGTATGCGACTCCTTGAAAAGTTCGATGTCCGCAACACCGCCGGCGTCATCTACAAGGCAAAGGAACTCGGCCTGCTGTAATAACCCATTTCACTCTCACATCCCTCATTTCCCCCCGCTTCCCTAATTTGGCCGAAACGAGGGATGACAGTTGATTCAGTGTCGCAGGAAACATTATTTTTCGTACCTTTGTTACATGAACCACTTCACTAAGATTTTTACCACACTAATAGTCCTTGCGACCACTTCACTGAACGCAGCAGCGGCACTCCCTCCAGAATGGGCCGAAGCCGACTCTTTCCTAAAAACCAAGGGCGTTGAGGCCCAAAATGTCACGGTAGTTTACCGCAGCCCCCAGTGCGTCTACTTTGCGGCTCCGGAGGATTCGGCCTTTGTCCTTACGGCCGCCAGCCGCTACAAAAACGCCCTGGGCGGCAATAGCATCCTGGCTTTCGGCACAGGAAACGAAATATGGGTTAAAAGCCCCAATGAGGAAGACCAGGCCGAACAAGACGGCTTCTTCCTTGGGCTCATAAAGCTATACGAATCCGCCCTCACAGCAATGGAGGAGACCGGCCGGAGCCCCATGACTCCCATGGGCAAAAAGGAAATCGGCCCGCTTTGCGCCGATATCAACTACGGCCAGCACCTCCCCTTCAACAGCCTCTTCCCAAAGGACGGCAAAGGGAAAAACGAGTGGTACAGCGTGGTGGGGTGCGGTCCCATAGCCCTGGGCCAGGTCCTCACCTACTACAAATCTCCCGCTCAGCCTAAAGGAATATACTCCGGAGAAACCATGTCCGGGAACCCTTACACTTACAACCTAAGTGATTATCCCATAGACTGGAACAACCTTAAACCTGAAGTTCTGCTTCTGGACTGCGCCATGTCTCTTGGAACAAAACTTGGCGTTGGATATTCCCTCACCCTCATCTCCCAGTACAAGGCCGCCCTCTTCGACGCCTGGTCCTACAGCCCCAGGTGCAAGATCCTGGGCCAGGACATAAAGGAAACCACTATGCTGCAAATGGTCCAGAACGACATTTCGGCAAAACGTCCCGTCATCCTTGCCGGCGGTCATCATCTTTATGTGGCCGATGGTCTCCAGGCGGACTTCCTCCACTTTGACTTTGGCTGGAGGGGCTTTGGCAACGGCTGGTTCCGCATGCTCATCCTCCCGGAAAAAGACGGTTGGCAACTCCCCTTCACAGATGCCCTGGTAGGCATCGAGCCAGACACCCAGAACAAATACGAGGAAATCTCCGTCAAGCTCTCCAAGGCCGGAACCCTTGAAAAGAAACTGCCCAAAAACAAGAGACACCTCATCAGAAAGCTCACTGTCAAAGGGCAGATAAACGGAACCGACTTCGACCTCATAAGGAAAATGGCGGGAGCAATAACCCTGCCCTCGGACTACACCAACGAATTCGGCGCCCTCACGGAGCTGGACCTATCGGAAGCAAAGATTGTTGCCACGGGCCCCTTCCACACAAAAGCCCCCATCGAGGAAATAAAAGGCACCGTAACGCCCCTGAACGCTCCTCCGTTTGACTATCACTTCCGCCTCACGGGAATCTCCAAGAAAGACTGGGCCGAAATGGAGAGGCTGGGCCTTACCAAGATGTACAACCTGGACCTCCAGGAAGGCACTGTTCTCATAAAGCACGGCACAAAGGAAGACACCGTTCCCTCCTACCTTTTTTCGGGCTGCATAAGCCTGAGGAAGGTTGTCCTTCCAAAGAAACTGAAGAAAGTGGAAAAACACGCGTTCCTTGGCTGCCGCGGCCTTGTGGATATCGCCAACCTTCCCAAAGACACAGACCCTCAGGCATTATCCCGTTCCTATTGAGAAATTAGTGGAGAACAATCGGCCCCCATGTATTTTGACATAGTCATAACAGACCTTTTGGAGCGCCTGCCGGATCTGGGTGCCTGGGGCCTGTGGGGCCTGTTCATCGGGACTTTTCTGTCCGCCACGGTTGTCCCCTTCAGTGCCGATGTCCTGTATATCACTATGCTCCAAATGACATCCAACCCTTGGGCTTGCCTGGCTGTGGCAGTGGCGGGAAACTGGCTTGGCAACCTCACCACTTTCGGCCTGGGATGGATTGGCCGATGGGATTGGATAGAGAAACTCTTCAAAGTTAACCGAGAAAAACTGGAAAAGCAGAAAGGCTATTTTGACAAATACGGCATCTGGCTGGCCCTGGTGAGTTGGTTCCCATTTGTGGGAGACGTCTTCTCCATCGCTCTTGGTTTCTACAAGACCAATCCCTGGCTTACCTCCCTTCTCTTTCTGGTTGGCAGAACACTCCGTTTCCTTGTGTGGACCATTCTTATGGGCATGATATAATCCTCAGGTTTTCGTATAACCAAAAGCGTAACATGAACGATATCTTCCAAGGACTGAACACCCGCCAGAGGGAGGCCGTAGAGGCCACAGAGGGCCGAATCCGCGTGGTTGCGGGAGCCGGGACCGGCAAGACCAAGGCACTCACCCACCGCTACGCCTACATAGTAAACGTGCTGGGCATAGACCCCGCCAACATCCTGTGCCTCACCTTCACCAACAAGGCGGCCGCAGAGATGCGCAGCCGTATCTCCGCCATGGTCCAAAGCGGAGACTACAACGACTTCGTCTGCACCTTGCACGGTTTCTGCGTCAAGTTCCTTCGGCAGGAAATATACCGCCTTGGCTTTCCAAAAAGCTTCACCGTTCTGGACGAGGAAGACTCCAAGGCCATAGCCAAGCAGACCATGGACGAGATGGGCATCAAGCGCACGGAAAAGACCGTGAAACAGTTCCTGGAGGCCATAGGGGCCGAAAAAGCCCTTAACGGCTATATCCAGACCTATATGCTGCCGGGCTCAAAGATCTCCGACGAAATGCGCCGAACCTCCCGCCTCTGCGGCTACGTGAGCCGCCAGATGAAGCACTATGCGCTGGACTTCGACGACCTCATGAATGTCACAAAGTACATCCTGGACCACTTCCCGGATGCCTGTGAGCACTGGCAGAACGCCCTCAATTACATAATGGTGGACGAAGCCCAGGACTGCAACCTTGACGACTGGGACCTTCTGGAGCGCCTCAGCGCCAAGCACCGCAACCTCTTTGTGGTTGGAGACCCGGACCAGGCCATTTACCAGTGGAGAGGCGCCCGCCCAGACCTTTTTGTACAGTTTGCCGCCGACAAGACTATCATCCTGGACGAAAACTACCGCTCCACCCCGCGCATCCTTGACATTGCCAACTGCGTGATATCTAACAACAAAAACCGCATTCCCAAAGACCTTTTCACGCGGAAGCCGGAAGGCAGGGCAGTCATCCACTTCCACGGCAAAAGCGAGAAAGAGGAAACGGAATGGATTGTTTCCCAGATAAAGGCCATCCTTTCAGGCGGGGCCAGGCCCAACCAGATTGCCATCCTGTACAGAAGCAGCTACCAGTCCCGGGCCCTGGAGCAAGAACTCCTTAATGCCCATCTGGAATATGCCATCTGGGGCGGCACACGCTTTTTTGAGAGGAAGGAAATAAAGGATGCGCTTGCCTATCTGCACCTTGTAAACAACCAGGACGACGACCTCTCCTTCGAGCGCATAATCAACGTGCCCTCCAGGAAACTGGGCCGAAAATTCCTTGACTCCGTCAGAGCCCTCTCAGAATCCAGGGGCATCTCCCTTTACAGCGCACTCCAGATACAGGGGGACGTCAAGGCGGCGGGGTTCATCGGCCTTATTGAAGATGCAAAGCAGTACGCCAGGGAGCACAGGGTCAGTGACCTTCTGAACCGCCTCCTGGACCGCTCCGGCTACAAGCAGATGGTTCGCGAAGACCAGGACGAAGACAGACTTGAGAACCTTGACGAACTCCTCAGTTCCATCCGCTTCTACGAAAGCGTCCGTACCCCTGAGGAAAGCACCCTGGCCGACTACCTTCAGGACATAGCCCTCTACACCAATGAGGACCACCGCAAGGACACCCCTACCATCAAACTCATGACCATCCATCAGGCAAAGGGCCTGGAGTTCCCCTACGTGTTTATCTTCGGCCTCAGCGAGGGCATCTTCCCCAACATGCGCACAATCCGCGAGGGCAAAACAGAAGGCGAGGAAGAGGAGCGGAGACTAATGTATGTAGCCGTCACAAGGGCCCAGCAGGCGCTTTTCCTCACGGAATCCGAGGGCTTCAACATCTCCGCCAAAACAAACAAATACCCCTCCCGTTTCCTTGCCGAAATCAAGCGGGACCTGCTGGTGACTGAAGGCGTGGTGTCCCCCGAACTCTGGAAAGGGACAAAGAACATCTCACATGTGCTTGACGAGGATTTTGAGGATGAGCGCGCCGACTACAACAACTCCCCTTTCCATCTTGGCGACACCGTCACCCACCCCGTCTTCGGTGAAGGCCGGATTGTGGGAGCCAACAAGGATTACACCAGCTTTGAGGTGGAATTCGACACCGGCTCTACAAGAACCCTCCGTGCCGGATTCCTGAAACAGTCGGATTTACCGGAATAGAGAGCTATCCCTTAAATGTGTATCCGGCTTTTTCAACTGCGGCTCTAATGTCTTCCGCCTTTGCGGGACCCTTAATGGTAAGGGTCTTGCGACCGGCGCTTGCCTTAGCCTCCTCTACCCCGGGAATCTCTTCCACGGCGCGTACGACGGCGGCTTCGCAGTGGCTGCAGTGCATCCCTTCAACAGTGTATACGGTGGTATTGGGGTCTACAGTTTTTTTTGAAAATCTCTCAAAAAGTTTCATAGCAAGTGCAAAAGTTATAAGTAAGGTTAATATGATTGCGCAGACAAGTTTGAAAACGCTCGGCCCCGCCACTCCGTGCATATGGGCCGAATGAGTCATGTTAATGGGCACCTCAAGGCCGACGGCATTTACAAGAAGGCCGAAGAGGACAGAGAACACGACTATCGTAAGAAGGTAAATCCAGGTGAAACGCCGCCCCATGGACTTTCTTATCACAAGGATAGATGCAAGGTTCACGGCAGGCCCCGCCATAAGCATCACAAGCGCCGCTCCCGGAGAGAGGCCCTTCATGATAAGGGCTGCGGCAACGGGAATGCTGCCCGTGGAGCAAATGTACATGGGAACTGCCACAACCAGGATCACAAGCATCTGGAGAAGGGGCTCGGAGCCGAAGCTCAGGAAAAACTCGTCCGGCACCGCCACCTGGATGAGCGCGGCAACCACAAGGCCTATAACCAGGCGCCCGCCGATGTCCTGAATCATCTGGTAGTATGCGTACCTAAGAACCCTCCAGATGCGGTTTCCGCTTTCAACCTCGCAGGAACCGGAGGCCGAAACATCGGCATCATCATCTTCCGGGACAAAACGGTTTACAAGTAGCCCGCCGCAAACGCCGGTTACAAGCGCCGCAACGGGACGGATAATGGCAAAGCCAAGCCCCATAAGGGAGAACGTGGCCAGGATGGAATCTATTCCGGTTTGTGGAGTAGCAATGAGGAAAGATGCCACCGCGCCTTTTGACGCCTTTTCCCTCCTCAGGCCAACCGCCGTGGGGATTACCCCGCAGGAGCAAAGCGGCAGCGGGATGCCAAGAAGCGCAGCCCACAGAACCGCCCAACGGTTGTTCTTTGACAAATATTTGTTATAGAAGCCTTTAGGGACAAATACATGAAGTATGCCTGCAATGAGAAAACCCAGCAGAAGGTACGGGGCCATCTCGCATACTACGTTAAGAAGTGATTGTAAAAAGTCTTTCATGGTTTAAAGCAGGGAGTCAAGCTCCTCTATCTGACGGGGAGCCGTGCACCAGCTGGTGCAAAAACGGGTAATGAACCGGCCGTCCGGAAGTTTACCCCATATCTCATACAGCACTTTCCCATCCAGCGCATCCATCTGCTCCTTTGTAAGAATGGGGAACTGCTGGTTGGTTGGAGAATCAATGTAAAACGGAATGCCGCGGCGCTCAAATACCTTTTTAAGGAGCGCGGCCATCTCAATTGCATGACGGCTTATCTCAAAGTACAGTCCGCCGGTAAAAAGAGCCTGGAACTGAAGGCCCAGGAGCCTTCCCTTGGCAAGAAGGGCCCCGTGCTGCTTCACAATGGTGAAAAAGTGCTCAGGAGCATCTCCGGCGGGGAAAACCACTGCTTCTCCGCAAAGGGCTCCAACCTTGGTTCCGCCAATGTAGAAGACATCGCAGAGGCTAGCAATATCTTT
This sequence comes from Bacteroidales bacterium UBA4230, assembly GCA_002395605.1. Lineage (GTDB taxonomy): Bacteria > Bacteroidota > Bacteroidia > Bacteroidales > UBA932 > Cryptobacteroides. The sequence continues at coordinate 24,187 of DGXO01000073.1, read as the reverse complement.
CAGAGTAACATCGGCCGAAGGACTCTCAAGGCCGTATCCAAGACGCGCTCCGTCTATGAAGAGTTTCAGTTTGTACTCCTTGCACACCTTCCTGATGGCTTCAAGTTCGGCCTTGGAATAAATGGTTCCGTATTCCGTGGGGAATGAGATGTACACCATGTCAGGGTGGGCCATATGAGGCCAGGCTGCATCTGCGTAAAAGGTTTCAAGATAGCTCTGGAGGTCCCCTGCGGCCATTTTTCCCTCATGGGAAGGAAGAATTATAACCTTGTGGCCGCTAAGTTCCACGGCTCCGGACTCATGAACGGCAATGTGCCCTGTTTCTGCGGCAATCACGGCACCGTAATGAGGAATGACGGCATCAATAACCGTAGAATTGGTCTGAGTACCACCAACCAGGAAAAAGACGCTGGCTTCCGGGCGGCCCAGGGCTTCACGGATAAGACTTCTGGCGTCTTCGCTGAAAGAATCTTCCCCGTAACCGGGCTCTTGACAAAAGTTTGTATCCTGCAGGCGCTTAAGTATTTCCGGATGTGCGCCTTCCGTATAATCTGAGGTAAACGAAATCATGATACAAATTTATTCTCAATGCCACAGAAAAACAATTTTTTTTGCGGATTTCGGCCAAAAGAGTTAATTTTGCACCCCGTATTGAAAAAAGCAATCGGCATTATGAAATACGGGTTCGACAACAACAAATACCTTAAAATCCAGTCTGAGCACATCAAGGAGCGCATCCAGCGCTTCGGGGACAAATTGTACATGGAGTTCGGCGGCAAGCTCTTCGACGACTACCACGCCAGCCGCGTCCTTCCAGGTTTTGAACCTGACTCCAAGCTCCAGATGCTCATGCAGCTCAAGGAAGACCTTGAGATTGTGATTGTTATCAGTGCGGTAGACATTGAGAAAAACAAGGTCCGCACAGACCTTGGAATCACCTACGATATGGATGTCCTGCGCCTCAGGGACGAATTCCTGGCCCGTGACCTTGCCGTAAACAGCGTTGTCATAACCCATTTCAACGGTCAGGCCAGTGCCGAAGCTTACCGCAAGCGCCTTGAGAACATGGGCATTACGGTGTATTTCCACCACACAATTGAAGGCTATCCCAACAACGTCTCCCTCATTGACTCAGATGAAGGATTCGGCAAAAATGACTATGTGGTAACCTCAAAGCCCCTTGTTGTTGTTACAGCCCCCGGCCCCGGAAGCGGCAAGATGGCAGTGTGCCTGAGCCAGCTGTATCAGGAGAACAAGCGCGGGATAAAGGCCGGTTACGCCAAGTTCGAGACCTTCCCCGTTTGGAACCTCCCTCTGAGCCACCCTGTAAACATGGCCTACGAAAGCGCCACCGCAGACCTTGACGACGTAAACATGATAGACCCCTTCCATCTGGAAGCCTACGGTGAAACCGCCGTCAACTACAACCGCGACATTGAGATTTTCCCCGTCATGAACACCCTCTTCGAGGACATCTACGGAGAATCCCCCTACAAGTCTCCAACCGACATGGGAGTGAACATGATAGGCTACTGCATAAGTGACGACGACGTATGCCAGGAAGCATCCAAGCAGGAAATCATAAGGCGCTACTACACAGCCCTTTGCAACTTCGCAGACGGCAAGGCCACTGAGGCCGAAGTTAACAAGAACGCCCTTGTAATGAAAAAGGCCAGGATCACTACCGCAGACCGCAAAACCACCCTGGCGGCAAAAGAGCGCCTGGAAAAAGCCGGAGTTGCAACTGCTGCAATTGAACTTGAAGACGGAACCATCCTCACCGGAGAAACGTCCCCGCTTCTTGGCCCCTGCAGCGCACTGCTTCTCAACGCCATAAAGCATCTTGCTGGCATTGCGCACAACGTGAAACTCATCCCCCAGCAGATGATTGCCCCTATCCAGAAAACCAAGGTAACGTACCTGCATGGCCACAATCCCCGCCTTCACACCGACGAAGTTCTGGTAGCTATCTCCATGATGAGCCTCATAGACGAAAACTGCAAACTGGCCCTGGACCAGCTCCCGGCCCTCAAGGGCGCCCAGGTCCATTCCACGGTCATGTTATCGGAGGTAGACCGCAAAACCTTCAACAAACTTGGCATCGGCCTTACCTGCGACCCCGTACGCAAGATAAAGAAACTGCCGCCCGTGGAGGTAAAACACTGAGCATAAGCTGTTTACACAAAAACGTCTACCTGAAACCAGGTAGACGTTTTCTTTTAAGTGACTACTAATCAAACGATTAGCTCCACGCGGAAATTAGTCCACAACGGCACGGGCCATTGCATCCTTGTAGTACTTCTGGTCCACAAACACGTCTTCCTTGTAAGGATTGATGTGACGCTTCTTGGACTGAACGAAGATGTAGCCAAGTGCAACTGCGTTGGTGATGAGTGCAAGGGCGCTGATCACAATCATCATTGTGGGATTTGCAGCCACAACTGAAGGATCTACGGTAGTGCCCACAACTGCGGCCTCACCGCCTGCAGCGGCATAAAGCTGCTCGATGGTTGCAGTTCCCTGAGGATAGAGCACGGGAAGGGTTGCCCAGCTGAACCACTGCTGACCGTTCTTGAAGGTCTCCTGGAACAGAGGGAACACCTGTGCGAACATGCACCAGATAGCAAGGGTGTTGGCACGGTTCTGGATCCAGCCGCCACGGTTCCAAAGAAGGGCGGCGATGGTGGGAGCAAGAAGAAGTGCAATACCGCAGTACCAGCTGTGTGTAGGCAGGCAGTTGTAGGTGTATGCAAAGTTCCAGATGTCATAGACAAGGATGTAAACCCAGGTCATGTCGGCCCAGATC
>DGXO01000073.1:0-21315 GCA_002395605.1 Bacteroidales bacterium UBA4230 | reverse complement strand
ATCATGTCCTTCTTGTCCTTGGAAGGATACACGTTCCACCATGCGGTCATGCAGAAGATGTTCAGAAGACCAGCGACACCGTTCATGACATTGTGCCAGCCGCCATACTGCCAAACACCTTCGGAGGTGAGCCACCACTTGTTCCAGCCCATTACAGCGCTCTCGAAGTCGGAGACACAGGCAATGAGGATGTTGATTGCAACGATGATGAACGGGAAGGGCTTGAACCAGTGCTTTGCACCGATACCCCATTTGTACTTGATCATCATGAAGCCGATACAGCCGGCCGTTGCAGCATACAGTTTGGCATAGTGGAACCAGCCCTGCATGTAGACGTGAGTCTGGTTCTCAAGTGCCCACTGTGCTCCGGTCTTCACACCAACCCAGATAGCCACGAAGTAGGCTGTGAGGGCCAGAGGAATGGCCAGGAAGGTGATGATACCGCCAAGTTTTGTCCTACGGGCAAACTCGTTGAAGAGGATGAGGCCCAGAAGGACCACAATCAGCATTCCCCACTGAGAAAGGGCATGCTCTCCGTAAACTTGAAAAAACATAATTAAAGGTTTAAGTTAAAAAATTTTGGTTATTGATTTGGAACTTCAATCTCTTTTATTTCCACTTCATTGCCGCGAAGAAGATAGGTACTCTCGCTGCCGCAGTGAGGGCATTTTTTCCCAAAACGGACGGTCTCGAACTCCATCCCGCAGTCTTCGCAGTAAGTCACCGCGGGAATTATATTGCATTTAAGTTCCGCCCCCCTCAGGATGTCCTCCTTGTCCGCGGCCCATCTCCAGCAGTCCTGAAGATAATCGGGAATGATGGTACTCACCTCCCCTATATTCATCACAACCGCCGAAATCTTATCCACGGCATTCTCCAGGGCCGCCTTCTTGACGTCCCTGATTATGTAGAAAACAATTCCCAGTTCGTGCATATGAGATTTCTCCACTCGCTTCGCTCGGTCGAAATGACAGAAAGTATCGAGCCGAAGCGGAAAAAACTTTTTCGACCTTTTTGGGGAGAAAAAGTTTTATTCCGCGGAGGCTAAACTACTTTTTGGAAAACAGGATCTTTCCGGTGCGCTTAATCATGTAAGGGAGGATACCGCCGAACTTGTCTTCGGAGGTGCGCATGATTGAGGCGTCGGGGTGTACACGGTGGAGGTGGATGGCATCGAAGCCGCACTTAGTGGTGCAGACGCCGCAGCCGATACACTTGTTCTCGTCTACCACGGAGGCGCCGCAGCCAAGGCAGCGGGCGGTTTCCTTCTTCACCTGCTCAGCGGTAAGGGTGCCGTGGTATTCGGCAAACTTGTTGGCGGGCCTCAAGTCCTCGGGGGCCTGACGGGAAGAATTGTCGTAGCTTTCCACCACGATATCCTGCTTGTTGAGCTCTATGAAATCCCTGCGGTTGCGGCCGATGGTCATGTGGCCGTGCTGCACAAAGCGGTGCAGGGACTCTGCGGCTTCCTTGCCGGCGGCAATGGCGTCGATGGCAAACTTAGGACCGGTGAAGCAGTCTCCGCCAACAAAGATGTCGGGTTCTGCGGTCTGGTAAGTGAGTTTGTCGGCAATGGGATATACTCCGCGGAAGAATTCAACCTTGGTGTCCTTCAGGAGGTCCTTCAGGATAACGGTTTGGCCGATGGCGAAGATGACCATGTCGGCGTCCAGGGTGATGAGCTCGTTTTCGTCGTACTCAGGAGCGAACTTGTGCTCTGCGTTGAAAACGGAGGTGCACTTCTTGAACACGATGCCGGTAACCTTGTCAGTGCCAAGCACTTCCTTAGGACCCCAGCCGGGATTGATGACAACGCCGTCTTCGCGGGCTTCCGTGCGCTCCTCAAGGGATGCGGGCATAATGTCCTCGGTTTCAAGGGAAAGCATGGTTACCTCAGAGGCGCCGCTGCGCATTGCAACGCGGGCTGCATCTATGGCAACGTTGCCGCCGCCAACCACGACCACCTTGCCGGAGACCTTCTTGGCGCCGCAGTTGGCTTCGTGGAGGAAGTCAATGGCGGTAGTGGTGCCGGGGAGGGTTTCTCCGGGGACTCCGGGGAGACGGCCGCCCTGGCAGCCGATGGCTACGTAGAATGCCTTGTAACCTTCCTCGCGGAGCTGGGCGATGGTGACGTCCTTGCCAACTTCCACACCGGTACGGACCTCTACGCCGATCTCCTTCATGATGTCGATTTCGGCCTTGAGGACGTCCTTGGAAAGCTTGTAGGAAGGAATGCCGTAGCGGAGCATACCGCCGGGCTCTTCATTCTTTTCAAACACGGTGGGCTTGTAACCCATTGTGGCAAGGTAATTTGCGCAGCTCATGCCGGCGGGGCCGCCGCCAATGATCGCTATCTTCTCCTCCCAGCGGTCCTGGACATTGGAGCAGATATTCACCTCGGGGACAAAGCGGGTTTCGGCATTGAGGTCCTGCTCTGCGATGAACTTCTTGACGGCATCGATAGCGATGGGCTGGTCAATGGTTCCGCGGGTGCAGGCGTCCTCGCAGCGGCGGTTGCAGACGCGGCCACACACTGCCGGGAACGGGTTTTCGCGCTTGATGAGCTCAAGGGCCTCCGTGAACTTTCCTTCGGCGGCCTTCTTGAGATAGCCCTGAACCGCAATGTGGGCGGGGCAGGCTGTCTTACAGGGAGATGTGCCGGTTTCGTAGCAGTTGATGCGGTTCTTGTCGCGGTAGTCCTCAGTCCACTTGTGCTCTCCCCACTTGGCGGCATCCGGAAGCTCGTGCTTAGGATACTTGATGGGACCGCTGTGGGTGCAAAGTTTCTGGCCAAGCTTCACGGCGCCGGCGGGGCAATACTCCACGCAGCGGCCGCAGGCAACGCACTTTTCCTTCTCCACCTCCGCTACATAAGCGCTTCGGCTCATGTTGGGGGTGTTGAAAAGCTGGGAAGTCCTGAGGGCGTTACAGATCTTGACGTTACAGTTGCAGATGGCAAAGATCTTTCCGTCGCCGTCGATGTTAGTCACCTGATGCACGAATCCGTGGTCTTCGGCCTTTTTGAGGATGGCCATGGCCTCGTCATAGGTAATGTCGTGGCCGCGGCCGGTTTCACGGAGGTAATCGGCCATGTCGCCAACGCCGATACACCAGTCACGGTAGTCGTCGGCGCAGCCTTCGTCCAGTTTCTTACGGCCATAACGGCAGGAGCAGATGCCCACGCCAAGGTGGCCTTCATACTTCTTGAGCCAGTATGAGATGTGCTCTATGTCAATGGACTGGTTTTCCATGGAAATAGCCTTTTCCACGGGAATAACATGCATGCCGATGCCCGAGCCGCCCATGGGCACCATGGGGGTGATCTTTTCCAGAGGGAGGAAGGTCATGCGCTCGAAAAACATGGCAAGCTCAGGGTGCTTGTCCATGAGCTCCACGTTCATGTTGGTGTATTCTGCGCTGCCGGGAACGAACATGGGAACCCAGTAAATGCGGTCTTCACGGTTGAAGGTGGTGCCGGGATCCGCTCCCTGACCGTTCTTGTAGTGGTCTCCGTAGTCGTACTCCAGCATGCCGAAGTATGAGAGCTTGTCAAGGAGGGCGTCGAAATCCGCCTCTGACGAAGCATAATGCTTTTTGGCATTCATCTCATGCAGCTGGGTGCGGCTCCAGTGCTTGCGAACCTTGAACGGATTCCCGGGAAGCATGTCCAGAAGGAGGTCCAGGGAGGCTTCACGGGTTATGGGATCCATCTCATCCTCGAAGATGCAGGCAAGGCCCCAGTACTCCGGGGCTTCAGTTGTCATCTTGATTTTGCCGGGAATGCGGTCCGTGACGTGTCGCACGAATTTGATGAGCTTGGGATTGGGATTTTTGTCTCCAAAATGCTTGGGGACAAACTTTTTTGACATCTCAGGCATAGAAAGTATAGATTTTATTATTGATTTTTCCAGGATTTGACGGCATCAAGGAGCCAGGCGGCGAATTCTTCCACGCCTTCCCCGGTTTTGGCCGAAATGGGAATGATGCGGGCTTTGGGGTTTCTCATGTGGACGTACTCCGTGCACTTCTCAAGGTCGAAGTCGAAGTAAGGCTGGACGTCCATCTTGTTCACCACGACTACGTCGCAGATGGAGAACATGAGAGGGTATTTGAGGGGTTTGTCGTGGCCTTCCGGAACGGAGAGGATCATGGCGTTGCAGGAACTGCCGGTATCGAACTCCGCGGGGCACACAAGGTTACCCACATTCTCCAGAATCACAAGGTCCAGGCCCTCAAGGTCTACGTTATCAAGGCCCTGGCGGGTCATTTCGGCGTCCAGGTGGCACATGCCGCCGGTGTGAAGCTGAATGGAAGGGATGCCGGTGGCTTCCTTTATCTTCACTGCATCTACGTCGGAGTCGATATCGGCCTCCATGACGGCAATGCGGAGCTTGTCCTTCAGGAGATTTATGGTGCGGATGAGGGTGGTGGTTTTGCCGCTTCCGGGCGACGACATGAGGTTTAACAGAAAAACGCCCTTGAGCCTCAACTCCTTGCGCAGGGAATCTGCATCAAGGTTGTTGTCCTCAAAGACGCTTTTCTTTATTTCGATAATTTTTACCGAATCCATACTGTTGTGGTTAGCTTCTGAAAAAGTGTGTAAATGTACGCAAAAATGCGCTATTTACCAAATTCCAGAAGCTCTTTCGCAACAGTAAGCGCAGCATCGGCCTCGGATACGCCGGAAGCCTTTGCCGAAGTAAAGAACATGACCGCACCTTCCCAGTCTTCCTGGAGGGCGCAAAGAACGCCCTTGGTGTAGCGGGCTACGGGGCTGTCCCCCGCCCTCTGAAGATATCCTTCAGCGGCGGAGAGGCTTCCAAGGCTCATTGCGGCATTGGCGGCGTTTATGTTCACGACCTCGTTGTCCGGGTAAATCCTGGCGGCAATCTTGAATACCTCGTCAAACTCGTAGGTGCCCATTTCGTAGCCCTGCGCAGCAAGGAAGAATTCGGTGATTGACAGTTTGTCTGGTGCAGTCCGGAGAATGCGGCGGGCATCCTCCGTGGTGGTGTAGCTCCTCACGGTGTAGCTCACGCGGTAGTCGGTCCTTCTGAGAAGCGGGAACACTTCCTTCACCAAGGCGGCCCACTGCTTGGGGAAATTAGCCTTCAGGCGGGCTTCCTTGCGGTCAGGGGCAAGGTCGGAGTCAATAAGCTCCAGGATCTTCTCCTTTGCCGAAAGTTCACTCCCCTCAACGGCAGCCCTCAGCCCGTCCCAGTTCTCAGGGACGGATTCGGCCTTGAAAACGCTCTCTGAAAGGGAATCGAGGGAACTTACGTAGTCCTTGATGGCCTTTGTGCGGGCAAGGGAGAGGCGCTCGTTGGCAGAGTATTTTCCGTCCGGAGAGGAGTAGCCCCGCAGGAGGACCTCGGTGATGGTGACGTCGGCGTCGGCCCTCACGGAGTCTATGGTGGCCTTTATCTTCTCAAGCTCCGCGGCATTGTCCCTGTAGGCAGGGTCTACGGCGGTTTTTCCGGAGGCGAACACTACATAGGCCTCACCGGAGATATCCCTCTGCTTCACGGTGGTTTCGGCAGGCGGGAGAACGTAGATGAATTCAGGCCTGTAGACCGGCTTCACGGGCTCCGGTTCCACAACGGGAAGCACGGCGCTCATGACGGGTGCGCCCTGGACTTCGCGGCCTGGTTTTCCGCAGCAGCCGCCAACGGAGGCGTCTATACGGATCTTGCCCTCCCCCATCCATTCGCGGTAAGGGATTACGGCCGAATAGTGATAGGGCGAAGGTGCCTTTTTCCAGTACCAGGTGTGCTCTTCGGGCTCAAACGGATTGTCGGTCCTGCGCTCCCTGGCGTAGTGGTAATACCACGATCGGCCAAGAAGGCTGGCTACGGGCATGGTGACGTAGTTCTCCCCGGAATAGACGGTGAGATAGTAGTCCTGCCTCTCTTCGGCCTCCGGCTTGATACCGGTGAAGTCAAGGTCCATCTCCATGAGGAGGTTCTCTCCCTCAAGCTGGAACTTGACGTCCGACACCGCTACAAGGTTGGAGAACTCCTGTCCCCGGGCCGAAGAAATAAGAGCAAGAAAAAGTGCTATTGTGCTTAATGTCTTTTTCATGGCCTAGAAGATATAAGAGATGGTTAAACCTAGCCTTGTAGGGCCCAGATAGTCGAATTCGGAAGCCTTCAGGACAAGGGTGTCGTTCCAGAACTCGTCTCCGCGTACGTACATGTACCCAAGGCCAAGCTCGAACTCAAGGTTCCAGTGGCGGGAGAGGACTACGTCGTAGCCCACACCGCCGCCTATGCCAAGCATTATGGCGTCCTTGAGGAGGAAGGTCTTGAGGTTGGGGAACTTGTGGTAGTACTGGCTGAAATCCCAGAACCCGCCCACGCCGGGGGTGTAGCCTCCAATGACATGGGCGTCAAAGAACCAGCCGCCGAAGCGGTCGCAGAGCCAGTACCGGAGCTCAGGCTGCACTATGGCATGCTTCAGCCTGAGCTGGTCCGGCAGGTCCCACATGTTCACGCTTGCAGAGACTTCGGCACTCCAGTGAGGGGAAAAACCGTATTCAAGGGCAAGGTTCACGGAAGCGGTGGCATCGTGAAGGAGGTTGGTCTTGAGGGCCCATCGATTCTGGGCCCCCAAGGATCCAATACCTACGAAAGCCGCTATGATGAGTGTCAGTATACGTGCTTTCATACGCTATGCTCCTTTATTAATATAAGGCATTTCCCCGTCGTCGGCCCAGTCCGTAACCGTAAGCTTGAATGTGCCGGTAAGGCCCACAACTGCCTTGTAGGCCATGCCGGGCATGAGGGTTACGGTAGATGGCATGACGGCGTTTATGGTGGTGCCGCCCTTGAGGGTTACGGTAAGGGGGAAAACTCCCTTCTGGGGCACCAGGATGGCCACATGGCCTTCGCCGCCGTTTGCGGCTACGGCCTTGCCCATGGTTACGGTGCCCTTAAGGGCGGTTCCCTCCACGTTTCCGTCCACAATGTTGAGCTTTACCCCGGTCACAAGTTCGCCGGTCACAACGCTTTCCACTTCAACGTCCGGGGATTCCATCACCACCACAAGCTTGGAGAGCGAGTGCTGGAAGAGGAAATCCACCGGCGTTCCGGGAACGGCGTCCGTCACGGCGTACCTGAGGTCAGAGGCCGAATAGCCCGCGTAGGAGCTTTGGTCGGCCTTCACGCTGAACGAAAGGTCGGCGCCTTCCGTACCTGTCATGTAGGGCAGGTAGGCCGCAAAGCGCGAAATCTCCTTCTGGTCCAGTCCCCATTTCACGGGAACCTCGGTTTTCACTTTTCCCTGCCCCAGGGTCCCCTTGACGTTTAGCGCGTCAATGGGGTCCAGGGCAAAGATTCCTATCTCGTCACCGTCTTCCAGGGCCGAATCCGAAGCTTTGGTAGACGATGCGTACCCGCTGGCCGATGCGGTGAACACCACATCTTCCCTAAGGGCAAACATCGCCTCCTCCGGGTTCTCCCTGCCCCTTCGGCACGAAGAGCATACACCCAAGGCGAGAATACCTATTGTGAGTATTACAATATATTTTCTCATAGGGTGAAGGACGGATTACTGGGCGAATTCAACGGTCTTGTCGGCCTTGAGCTCTGCAAAGAGGGTAACGTTTGCGGATGTAAGGGCGGGAAGGTCCAGATTTGCGGTCTGTTCAGTGCCGTTATTGAGGATGAACTTCACGTCGGTTGCATTCTGGGGAATGCCGGTGATTGTAAAGCTCTTGTAGGTTACGCTTTCTACAACCACGTCTTCTGCGGCAGCGGCATCTCCGGGCCATGCAGCGGTATAGCAAGGCCAGGGATCGGTGTCGGTCCAGCAGTAAACGTTCATGGTCTCCCAGCCGATGGTGTTAAGGACATTGAGGGTAAGGGTGGCTGTTTCAGGGTCGGGTTCCGGATCAGGGGTGGTTCCCTTTGCGGTCACAACAAACCACTTGGTGTCGGGGGCGAAGAAGAGGTGGTACTCACCTGCTGCCTGAAGGACGATGTTGATGGCTTCGTCGCCTTCCTGGAGGTAGTTGGTGTCGTTGCCGAAGTCTCCAAGGCCGTAATATGACCATGTAGGCTGCATGCCAACCCAGGTGTCACCAAGTTTGAGCTTGAACTCGTCGCCTTCGGCATAGGTGATATCGGCGCTCCAGTTGTGGTACTCGTCTTCGGTCATGGCTACACCGTTCTCCCAGTCTCCGCCAAGGCCCATGACGGCCCAGCCTTCGGCGGCGTCTTCAACTGAAGGGTCGCCAAAGCCAAGGGCGTCGGTGTCGGTGTCCCAGTCGTTCACTTCCAGGGTGAATTCCACGGAGCCGGCTTCCTGCTGAGGGTTCAGCGTAAGGGCTGCGGTGGCTTTCTTTCCGGCCTTGAAGGTGAATGCCGAAGCCAGTTCATAGAGGTATGCCTTGCCATTTGAAAGGGTTACACGGATCTTCGGGGATGCGGTCTGGGGAACCACAATCAGCTGGTAGGACGTGGCCGAAACCGGATTGGCGGTGATGGTGCCGAGCTCGGTTGCAAGGCCGCTGAGGGCGCCGGTTTCAAGGTTCACGGTTGCGCTGAGGGCCACGCCTTCAAACTCCACCTTTGTCACAGTGGTCTCGGGGACGTTGTTGGTAAGGCCGATAACCACCTTTGAGAGCACGTGCGAGAAGGGCAGAGCCACTGCGGTCTCTACGGGTGCCGAAGATGCGCTGGCAAGCATGAGGTCGCTCTTCTTGTAGAAGTCAAGTGCGCTCTGGTTGCTCTGGACGGCGAAGTTGTAGGATGCCGTTGCGGCGGCATCGTAGGGGTAGTAAGCGAAGAACTTGACTACGCTGTTATTTCCCTCAACCCACTTGATGGGGGTTACGGGAAGAAGGCTTGTACCGCTCACAACGGCTTCCACGTTGTTTTTGCTAATTGGAGCTCCGGCAAAGATACCAACCTTGTCGTTGTTCTCGAATGCGGTGTCGGTGGCCTTCACGGTGTAGGTCTGGATATTGGTTGTAAACCGTACCTCACCGGGCTGTGCGCTGCGAACTGTCTCCTGCTTCTGGCAGGCTACAAGTGTAAGTGCAGCTGATAATGCTATGAATAATACTTTTTTCATTTCTTTAGTCTAATTAATTAGGGTTCAGGGGTAACTGCGGTGACGATGAAACGATAGTCAGCCGAATGGAACTCAATGTGATAAGTACCGTCTTCAACATCGGTGTCGGCATTGGCCTTGAGGACGATGTTGACGCTGCTGTTTTCTTCAAGATAACCGTCATCGAATGCGCCAAGTCCATAGAAGGACCATCCGCTCTTGAGGCCGGCGCTCTTGTCCCAGGCGTGGTCCTGGCGGAGTTTGAACTGCGCACCGGCGGTGTAGGCGATGTCTGCTTCCCAGATGCCGGCGGAGGTTTCGGTCAGGTCAATATCGGCAGCCCAATCATCCCATGAGCCGATGGCGCTCCATACGTGGGTTTCCACAAGCTCCTCGGTCTCGAGGGTGCCTGCATCTTCCCAATCGGCCACGGTGAAGGCAAAGCCAACGGCCTCGCCAACAACGGTTTCATCGGTAAGCTTTACGTTTGCGCTATAGGCTTTGTTGGCTACGAAGGCGTTGGCTGCGGTGAGAGTGAATGCGTACTCACGGTCTTCGGCACCTTCCTTGCTAACGGTTACGTAGATTGCAAGTTTTGCACTCTGAGGGAGGATGATTGCGCTGTACTTTCCTTCAACAAGGGTTGCCGGGACGGGCAGTTTCTCGGTTCCAAGCTCAACTGTCTCGGCGGCAAGGTCAAGGGTTCCCTTGGTCACGATGTCCTTAAGGACTACGCCCTTTACGGTGAATCCGTCAGTGAGGTCGTTGGTCACGGTTACGCCAAGCTTCGAGAAGGGGTGCTTGAAGGCAAGGTTCACAGTGGTTTCAGGGGTAACGTCCTTTGCAGTGGCGGTAAGGTAGGTTGAGTGATAGGCGTAGTCATGTGCGCCTTCGCCGCTCACCATACCGTATTCCTGCTTGAGGTCTGTGGGGGCCGCGGGGGCGTCACCGCTCTCAAGATCCTGATAAAGGCCCACGAAAGTGGTCTTTGCAGTCTGTTCCGGTTTCCAGAAGATATCTGTTTCCGGGGTCAGTTTATTGCCTTCCACAAGAGCAACTGTGGTTGCATTGTCAAGTGTGGCATCAGCAGCAATACGCACCTTCTTGCCCTCCAGGGCAGTTGATTTGAGCACGTACGTGTTGGGAATTTCAGCGCGGAAGCGCACCGCATTACCGGTAGTCTCCGCCACCGGGGCCGCATTCTTCTGGCAGGCGAATGCCGCCGCCAGGGCAAGTGTTAGGAAAAATAGTTTTTTCATATATCACGAATTATTATTCTGTAACAGTAACGCCTTCAGTTGTGACTGTGAGATAGAGGTCAGCTGAATCAGCCTTCAGGACATACTCGTAATCAGCAAGCTGAAGTTCATGATTATTATTGTTGAAGATAAGCTTTGTGGTTACGTTCTTCCCAACACCGGTAAGAGTGAACTTCTTATAGTCATCGGAAGCGGTTGAGCCAAATCCAGGCCATGCACCAAGTTCACCTACACCTGCATATGAATAGACATGAAGCACGTTATCGCCGGTCCAACCGGTCTGATCGGTCACGTAGATATTCAGGGTACCGGTAGCAAGGTCGCCTTTACGTTCTGGTAGAAGTTTGTAATCTGCGAATGTGATATCCCAGATACCAGCCTGTGACAGGACTATATCGGCACCGTTCTCTGTAAGATACTGGTTGTCACCGGTAGCCGTATCGATGTACTCAACGCCGGTCTTCATACCATATTTATAATCGTAGCTGGCAGACTTACGAACAAGGAACTTGTCACCGACACCTACGTTAATACCGCTCACTTTGTACACTCCTGCACGTATGGACGGCATTACAATGTCCGTGCTCCAGTTATCACCGTTCACGGAACCAATAATGGACCACTGTTCAGTGATGTCGTTATAGCTGATAGCATCTCCATCATAGGCTTCCCAGTCGGTCACGTCAAAGCTGAAGTCAAGCGCATCACCGGAAGCGGGAGTGTTGTCGGTAATAGTGATTGTAACGGAGTAGCTCTTGTTTGCAGCAAATGCCACGGGAGCGGTAATGGCAAAAATGTAATCTTTTCCGCCAACGGGAACCACAATTGTGGGCTGTGCCGATACAGGCATGATCACCGCTTCATAAACGTTGGCCGTTTCTGATGCAACCATGGTAACATTGCCAGCTGCTGCCGGGGATGTCACGTTGTCTTCTGCAAGGTTAAGGGTGGCGGAAAGGACCACATTCTTGAGAATGGGGGCGCTCAGTTCACCTGTTATCTGCTTGTCGATTGTAACAATAACCTTGGAGAAAGGGTGCTTGAAATGAAGTGCAGCGGTCTCGCCAGGATTAACAGGAGCTGTAACTGCGGTAAGATATGCCGAATGATAAGCATAGTTGTATGTATCATTGTCAAGCATATTATAAGCCACCTGCAGGCCTGCAGGGGCTTCGGGTACGCTTTCACCACCGTAGATACCTACGAATGTTGAAGGGTCGGTCTGACCTACGTTCCAGCAGATCTTGTGTTCAGGATCTACGGTGAGAGCACCATCCTGTGCCGTTGCGGTGGTTGTTGCGTTTCCAAGGGAAGCGTCTGCAACGATACGGACTGTTTTGCCATTGAGGGCAGTAGTTGAAGCTGATTTCAGAACCAGTTCGTTCTGAATAGAGGCCGTAAAACGGACCTCAGGGCCGCGCTGTGCCTCCGGTGTCGGCACCGTCTGACGAGTGCAGGCAAGGAGCGTAAGGGCGGCGAGGGGGAGAATAAATAATTGTTTCATCTCGTTATTTAGTTCTTAGTTCTTACATATACATTTGTACCGTCAAAACGCACTATAGAGGGAGATTCACCCCAGACAATATTACCAGAAGCATCATCATCATACATGCTCCAAGTATTATCCCATTTAGACGTCCCGGAATGCTCTGTGCCACCTCCTTTCCAAGTGTTAGAGCCCTTAATATACACCTTGAACTCCATATTACCATCACCGACTTTTGTAATTTCCGCCTCGTATAAGCCGTCGCCGATGCACGTCATCGGGACGCTTAGGCTCCAAGTAGGCGCAGATCCTCCTATAGTTAGGTTTGTGCCACGGATTCCTGGCCAATTACTATTGGTTGTACCTTCTTCGACCGAAGTCTGAGAACCAGGCGAAGATATTACACCTGAGTCCCAGGTCTCTTTTGAAGTGAATGAAACCGAAACATCACGAACGGAGGCCACTTCCGAATGAGTTCGAGTATATTCAATTGTTGCTGTATATTTATAACCCTGAGTAAAATCTGTTGAGGTAGTGGTATAGCTTGCTTTTGCTCCTGAATTCATTTCAATTGTCACTTTAGGAGTTTGGCCTTCTGCTGCAAATATAACAGCATAATACTTCCCATCAGAATAAGCCATAACTTCTTCTCCCAAAACAATTGTTTCAGATTCCATCTTAGGCTTTGCTAAAGCAGCATTGTAGTATAGATAGCCTTGATTCGGGACCTGAGATATTTTCACCTCCTTAATAGAATCAAATGAATCGCTATTCGTAATGGTGTACTCAAGTAACACAAAAGGATGCTTAAAGGACAGAGAAACAGCATCTGGAGAAGTTAATTTTGATTCACCTTCACCAGGAGACGCAGTCGTATACGCAGCTAAGACATTCATAGCATATGAAACATTTGCGGCAGTTGTAATATTCCAGGCAAGATCATTTGTCGAACTAAAGTCCGAACGTCCATCAGCTGAATACGGATAAATAGCATAGAAGGGTGCTGTGGTTGTAGTTCCCATCTGAGTTATTCCCCATAAAAAGCCAGCACCGGCTTTAACTAGACTACCAGCATTGGATGAAAAGCCCGTAATATTATATTGCTGATTAGCTGCACCTTCAACAGGCGAACCAGAAAAAACAGAAACAGCATCGCCATTTGTTATTGCTTTTGTATTAAACGAATAGAAGTTTTCCGCACAGAAAGAGATCTGTCTTGAACTAGAATCCGCAATTTGCGTAGCTACCTCGGCCTTATTGCAAGATACCAAAGCAGTTGCAGCGGCGCAAAGAATATAAAATGTCTTTTTCATATTAGTGTCATTTAAATTAGTCGGTTAATTTGAAAATATGGAAATTGTGGGTGTCATCATAGAAACGAACCCTATATTTTCCTTTAGTATCAATGCGAATACCATCGCCAACTCCGGTCAAAATCAGTTCGGTAACAAGAAGCCCCCCCTCACCGGCAGCAGTAATATCTGCTACGGCAATAGTCGCATTCTTTCCATAAGCCGCACTCCAGTCAGATGTAGGATTTGCTACGGGAGCATACTTTATCTTGAATCCGTTAGAATCATCTGAGGTACCAGCATAGTAGAACTTAACCTCCCACTGATGTTCACCAACACACTGAAGCGGCAGGTGCAGTCCCCAGTTACTGTCAGTTGTCTCATTTTCTTTGGCAATATTACCAACGATATACCACCAATTAGTTGCCTCAGTAGCGCCACCAGAGATAATACTCTCATTAGCAATTGCCACCGGAGTCCAGTCAGTAACAGTGAACGTACCGTACACGGCTCGGTCAGAAACAGGTACCTCATGACTTGACCCAGTCACAGGTATGGTAGCAGTATACTCCTTACCTGCCTCAAGCGGCATACCTGTTCCATTAAGCTTAAAGGTATACTTGGCACCGGATCCCATTGTTAAAACAACAACGGGATTAACGTTAGATGCGTCAGGCATGACCACTGTCCAGAACTTAGTACCGGCAGTCTCAACATCAAGAGCAACAGCGTTTGCTGCAGCAATAGCATCACCAGTAGCAGTCACAACACCAGTAGTAAAACCAATGTTTCCACTCCTGCGGATACCGCTGATTGTAGCAGAAACCACATAGTCATCAGAAGTGTTATCAATGTTGTAAACAAGCTTTGCAAAAGGATGCTTGAATGCAAGAGCCACCTTGTTAGTTTCAGTGGATGTACCAGGCTTCTGACTTGCCACAGCTACAAGGAAGTCATTCGCATACGCAACATCTGATGCAGCTGAAATACTGTACGGAAGATACCAGTTACTTTCTACAGCAGTATCTTCAGGCTTTGTAATTGTTCTAGATCCTTCATGAGGATACACTGCAAAGAAGTTGGTAGAGCCATCAGTCTGGCCAACACCCCAAAGCAATGAATTGGATGTGTTGAGTGTGCCGGTTTTCGCAGTTGCATCATATGTCTTCACAGTAAGTTTGACATTCGATGCATTAATGGGATCACCTGCAAACACTTCTACAGCACTAGTTCCGTCAAGCGGCGCCTTAGTCTCCAGCGAATAGATGTTGGAGACCGTGAACTGCACCGGACGGTTAGGATCCAGTGCCGCAGGTGCCACCTTTTCTGCCTTGTTACATGCCACCAGACATGCAGCAAGGCCTAAAATGGTTACAAATGCTTTTTTCATTGTGTTAATAATTAAAAGTTATAGTTGTTATAGTGTCTTAATCATTTTTCGAGCACGTCTGGGGTCCATTTTTGTGCTCGGACGGGCGGTTTTGCAGGCTTCGGGCACGTTTGGGGGCCATTTTTGTGCTCGGGCGGCTAAGACCCCCGATCAGGTCGGGGGTGACGGCCCGCGAAGTGGCTTAGTTCAGCGCAAATACCACGGAGCTGTAGCCGGGCAGGGACACGGTGGTGCCATCGGCCACATTTCCGCTAACGGTGACATTGCCGTTGGAGATGAGGATGCTGTCTTCCGTAGCATTCTCGCCGGGCCAGCGGGATACGTCTATGGTGTAGCCGGAGAAATTGTGCAGTACCAGCACAACTTTCTCTCCGCCTTCCTCGTGGAGGTACCAGCCGGCAACGTGGCCGTCGTAGCTGCCCATGGTGCGTTCATCGGCCTCAGGCCAACCGTTGGCCATTGCAGGATTCACGCTCCTGGCATAGGCGAAACGGCGGTAAAGCGAAAGGAGAGACGCCTCGTCCTTTGCCTGGCTCTCGACACTGATTCCAGGCTGCAGCATGTTCCAGTCTACCTTGTTGGAAATGCCCTTAGTGGCAGCGCTGGCCTGGCTGGAGGTCCAGAGGATAGGCGTACGCACATATTCGTCGCCGCCAGCCTTGGTGCCCCAGTAGCCCAGTTCCTCACCTTGATATATATAAGGCCTTCCGGCTGCGGTGAGAAGCACTGCGGCGGCAAGCCTTATCTTCGGCTTGTAGTTTCCAAGCTGGGAAGCAGTGCGGTCTTCGTCGTGGTTCGCGAGCTTAGGAGTTGAGATGGCATCGGCCCTCACTCCCCTGTGGTTGTTCCAGCGATAACTCAGGGAGCCCGGGAAATTCTGGCCATAACCTGCCTGGAAGATATTTTCACTGTTGAGGCAGTTTCTGAGATCCCAGAAGAACTGGAACTCGAACAGGGCGGGCAGGCCCTCGTAGAACGGGGTGCAGTCTCCGTCTCCGGAAAGGACTTCGCCAACCATGAATATGTTCTGGTCCACTATGCCCTTAAGGCCTGCGCGCTTATCTGCGTTTGCCTTGTAAATGGTGTTGCAGGCATTGTAGAAGGCCTTCCAGAACGCCTTGTTCTCGGGGCCGGTCTCGTTGTGGTAGATATGCTTCACGGCATCAAGGCGGAAGCCGTCAACGCCCATGTTCAGCCATTTTTCGGCAGTCTTTACAATAGCCTTGAAAGCCTTGGAATTCTGGCAGTTATCGGCCTTTCCGTAGTTGAAATCCACAAACATGCCTGTGCCGAACTCCGTGTAATAGTAGTAGAGCTCGCCGCCGGGCATCACGATGGACTGGACGTTGTCCGGGTTGTTGTCGGAGTAAAGCGTGTGGGCGACACCGGCCTTCAACTGGTCTCCGGTCTTGTTGAAGCCCCACTTGGTGTTGGCGTCCCACTTGTCTTCCTTGGTTGTCCTCACAAGGCAGCCCCAGTCACTGTTGTAGTCAAGCGTGAGGGTGTATTTGTTGGTGCCGTTGTCTGCGAATTGTGTGTAAGTACCTGATCCCCAGTAGAGATAGCGTTCAGGGTTGTTGTACGTACCCGACGTTGTGGGGGCTTCGGTTGTCTCATTGACGGTGATGGTAGGGGCGCTGGCATTGGTCCAGTCAAGGTCTATCTTGTAGCGCTTCTTGCCGGTGCCTCCGATGAGGACCGGATACCACTTGTACTTGTCGTAGCCGTCGGAAGGGTTCACCTGCGCAATCTTCCCGGCCTTGATGTCTTTTTCAGGGTCTTTGGACAGGGAGAAGTAATCCCAGTACTCGCTCTTTTCTCCGTTTTCACGGACATCGGAGAACCATACGCTTTGGTCTCCGGCGTGGTTGATCACGTAGTCCATGTAGATGCGGATATTGTGCTCATGGGCCTTGTCGATGAGGTTCTGGAAGTCTGCTTCCGTGCCGAATTTGGTGTTTATGGCCTCGTAGTCCTTAACGTCGTAGCCGTGGTAGCTCTGGGCGGGATGGATAGGCGACAGCCATAGTCCCGTGACGCCCAGCTTGTCAAAGTAGTCCAGGCTCTCCGTAATACCGTTAAGGTCTCCCCAGCCGTCGCCGTCGGAGTCCTTGAAGGAGAACACGTTGATCTGGTAGGTGATGCCGCTGAGCTTCTTGGAAGGGTCAAGGTTAGGGTCGTACTCCCCTTGCCCGCCGTATTCCGGCTTTCCTTCATCTTCATGGGTCCAGGCGCTTCCTGCCGGAAGGATGTACGCAATCTGGTTTTCGGCGGCAAGGTAAATATCATAGGTTCCGGCCGAAACCGTTATGTTGGCACCGCCCTGGACCATGTCAAGTTTTTCGCCTGCAGCAGCCTGCCTGGGAGTGTCTCCGGTGTTTTCACCAAAGCCGAAGTTAATTGTCCAGGAGCGGTTCTGGCGGAACTTGAACATCTCACCCGAGCCTATTTCCACCTCCCTTGCAACCTCCCAGTAGCCTTCTGTGTCCATAGGAAAATCGGTGTCCCAGTTGGTACCGCCAACCGTTCCGATAATAGTCCAGGAACTAGAGCCGAACTTGACTTCGTCCGGGGTGATGCCCTTTCCGGTAACTCCGGGATTGTTGGGGTCCTCTACCTGGGTGAGCTTTTTACCGTCCCAGGTGAAGTAGAGGGTGTTAAGGATAGTGAGATTGCTCCAGAGAGGGTCAGTCTCGTCTGTAGCGGGATACTGCTCCACGCCGTTATTGTTCAGTATCAGGTTAATTCCGTTGATACCGTTGAAGCCGGATGCCTCCCAGTATGTCCAGGTGTAGTCTCCATACTGCTTGGTTCCGCTGGCGTATGTTCCGGGCCACGCGCCGTAAGGCTGAAGAGCCCCGCCGGCAGCATAGGCATAGAAGTAAGGCTTGGTCCAGGTGGAGTTGTTGAGGAGGTATATCCTCACGTTCTCCCCTTGTTCGGCCTCTGCCACGGCGTCTCCATGGGTGAAGGTGGCACCTGCCTCAAGGGCATACAGGAGCATGAATGTGGGCTGGATGTAGAGGTCGTAGGTGCCGGCGGGAAGTTTGAAGTTCGAGCCGTCATCGGCCAGTTTGTAACGCTTGTCTAACTCCAGGGGCTTGTTTGTGCCGCCAAGGTTGGTGGTCCAGGAGGCGTCCTTGCGGAACTTGAATTCGCCGCTGCCGCCACCTGCGCCCACTTCTTCGGGGGCTATGGTTACGTCAAATGCGGCAATCCAGCCGTGGGAGGGTTCCTCGTACATGGGATGATCCTTGGTCCACTCCAGGCCCATGATTCCGCCGGTAAGGCTCCAGACGCTTTCCACCGTGAAATCCTCCCTGGGGATTACAAGAGTGGAGGTATCCGGGCCGTCGTCCTCTTCCTCAGGATTTTCGGGCTTCTCAGGACCGGGATCCTCACCGTCTTTTTCGGCCTGGGTAACATCCACAGACTGAGTGATATCCGGATAAGCGGTAAGGCTGAACTGGATCTTGCCGGTGCGCTTGACGGTGCTGCCATTGGCTTCCGCGGTGACGGTAACGGTCTTGTTGCCGCCAGCGTTTGCGGGAGTGATTTTGAGCCAACTTTGGGAAGATTCGGCCTTCCAGGCGCCGCCGGCTTCAATGGTAAGTTCCTTGCTTCCACCTGCCCCGGCAAAGCTGAGGGATGTACCTGAGACTTTCAGGAGCGGGGTTTCCACTGGCTGAGGGTCTTCCCGCTTGCACGACTGTCCAAGAAAGACCAGCGTCAATGCCAAAACAGCGGCAGTTATGCCGCGAAATGTGTCAAAACAGATTCTCATCTGGCAAATTTTTTTAGTGTCATAAATTTATGCTTTACAAAGTTAGCAAGTATGGGGTTTCGGTGTGTTCCGTTCGTCCCTAAAACTCGGCCGCTCGTCATTTCACGGCTTTGCGGCGGGTCCCCTGCGGCCGAAAACGGTGGTCCGGCCACAAAAACGCCCGAAAACGTGGACGGGCCGGGAAGTACCCCGAAAAAAAGGTTGCAAGGGTGCGGGAAAATGAGTAAATTTGCCCTATTGTTACACTGAGACTATGAAACCCAACGAATTTGACGTAATAATCATAGGCGGCGGTATCACCGGGGCCGGAACGCAGCGGGACTGCGCCATGAGAGGCCTCAGGACACTCCTGATAGAGCGCTCAGACATTGCAACGGGCGCCACCGGCCGCAATCACGGTCTTCTCCACAGCGGTGCCCGTTATGCCGTAAATGACGCTGAAAGCGCCCGCGAATGCATTGAGGAAAATATGATCCTCAGGCGCATAGCCGCTCACTGCATAGACGAAACCGACGGCCTTTTCATCACCCTACCGGAAGACGACCTCTCTTACCAGAAAACCTTCGTGGAGGCCTGTCAGAGCGCGGGAATCAATGCCGAAATTATAGACCCGGACCTTGCAAAGCGCCTGGAGCCGTCGGTGAACCCTGAACTCATAGGTGCGGTCCGCGTACCGGACGGCAGCGTAGACCCTTTCCGCCTTTGCGCAGCCAACATGCTGGACGCAAAGCTCCACGGCGGGCAGGTGCGTCTCCAGACAGAGGTAACCGGATTCATCAAGGAAGGAGATACAATCATAGGCGTCCACACCCGCAACATTTCCGGTGAGGAGCAGGACTACTACGCCCCCGTCACCGTCAACGCCTGCGGCATCTGGGGCCACGGCATTGCCGCAATGGCCGGGGTAAATGTAGGGATGTATCCCGCAAAGGGAGCCCTCCTCATCTTTGCCCACAGGGTAAACAACATGGTCATAAACCGCTGCCGGAAGCCCTCCAACGCCGATATCCTTGTGCCCGGAGACACCGTGTGCGTAATCGGCACCACTTCTACGCGCATCCCGTTTGAGGAATGCGACAACGTTGCGGTCACCCCGGATGAAGTGAACCTCCTCATCACGGAAGGCGCAAAGCTTGCCCCGTCGCTGTCGTCAACACGTATCCTACGTGCTTATGCCGGGGTTCGGCCTCTTGTTTCCGCCGACAACGACCCCACAGGCCGAAACATCTCCCGCGGCATAGTGTGCCTGGACCACGAGGAACGTGACGGCATCAAAGGCTTCATCACCATCACCGGCGGCAAGCTCATGACCTACAGGCTCATGGCCGAAATTGCCACCAACGCCGTGTGCCGGAAACTTGGCATTGACAAGCCCTGCGAAACCGCCACCACTCCCCTTCCCGGCTCGGAGGAAAAATCCTACGAGGAAGTGGCCCAGAAGATATGGGAATCCCCCACCATGGCCCAGAAAGCCGCCGCATCCCGCATGGGCACCCGCGCATCCCGCATACGCACCGGAGACCGCCGTGACGACACCCTCATCTGCGAATGCGAGGAAGTTTCCGTGGCCGAAATCAACGCAGCCATAGACCGTCTGGAAGTAAGCACCCTCACAGACCTTCGCCGCCGCACCAGGGTGGGCATGGGAACCTGCCAGGGAGAGTTCTGCGCGGTAAGGGCCGCCGGCCTTCTTGCCAAGGCCCACGGCTGCGTTCAGAGGGAACGCGATGACATCAGGGATTTCCTCCAGGAGCGCTGGAAAGGCAATTTCCCCATTGGCTGGGGAGACACTCTCCGTGAAGCCGAATACACTCAGTGGGTTTATAAACACGTGCTAGGGTTATGAAATTCGATGTTGTAATTGTTGGAGGCGGCCTTGCCGGCATGACGGCCGGAATCAGCCTCCAGAAAGAAGGCCTTTCCACGGCCATAATATCCGGCGGCCAGAACGCCCTTCACTTCTTCTCCGGCACGTTTGAGTCACTTTCGGCCCCGGAGCCCCGTCTTGCCACCCTTTTCCAGGAGGCGGGCATACATGTACATTATAAGGAGGGCGTGCGCCTGATGCCCCTTGGCACTTTCCGCCCCAGCGCCCTTTCCCTTGAAGACATAAGCCTCTTCGAGACCCCTAAGATAGGCCGAAGGGCCCTTGTGGTGAACTTCCTCGGCTACCACGACTTCTTCTCCTCCTTCCTTGCCGAAGGCCTTGAAAAAGAGGGCCTCGAGTGCCGAATCCGCTTCATCTCCCTCCCGGAACTGGAGCAGCTCCAGCTCTCCCCCTCGGAAATGCGCTCGGTCCAGATTGCCCGCAAGATGGACAGGGTTTGGGAGAAAGTGGTACAGGAAGTCCGCGTGCTCCTCAAAGACGAAGACACTGTAATCCTGCCCCAGGTTTTCGGCCTTCTGGACCCTTCAGTTCCCGGCCGAATCCGTCAGGGCATACCGGCCCAGGTAGTTTTTGCCGGAACCATGCCGCCGTCTGTTCCCGGAATCCGCACCCAGATGCTTCTCAAACGCCGCTATGAGGTCCTTGGAGGCACCTTCCTTGGCGGAGACGAGGCCGTTTCGGCCCATATACACGGCGGCAGGGTCCACAGCGTAGTCACCCGTAACCTGGACTCCCATTACATTGAGGCTCAGTGGTTTATCCTTGCAACCGGCGGCTACTTCTCCAAAGGCCTCAGGAGCAACCCGTTTGAGATCTCTGAGCCCGTCTTCGGCCTGGATGTGGAAGCCTCAGAGGACCGCAATCAGTGGTACAATCCTTCCTTCCAAGCTGACCAGCCCTACATGGAATACGGCGTCAAGGCCGATTCCTCCCTTCACGGCATCCGTGAGGGCCTCCCGCTTGAAAACCTTTATGTAGCAGGTTCCGTGCTTGGCTCCACCCACCCGGAATTCGGTAGCGCGGCAGGCCTTGCCATCAACAGCGCATTTTCCGCCTGCGATCAGATCCTTCGTCGCCATGCTCCTCAGGATGACACCGACTGTCATTCTGAGCGGAGCCCGAAGCAGGATGACACCGACTGTCATTCTGAGCGGAGCCCGAA
>DGXO01000003.1:6114-17560 GCA_002395605.1 Bacteroidales bacterium UBA4230 | reverse complement strand
ATTATGTATTTGATAGATTCTGATATCCTGATTGCATTAAGCAAAGGACAGGTCTCGATTCAGGAAAAGATGACCCAGGCCGGTTTGGACAATTGCGCCATTTCTGAAATATCCTTGGCGGAATTATATGTTGGAGCATATAAAACCAAAAGCAAAAGACGCGAATCCGTGCTGGCTTTTTTGGAACAACTTGTTGCCATAATTCCTATTTCTTCGGCAATCAAGAAATACGCCCTTATCCGCACCCAACTGGAGGCCCTGGGCATTCGTCTGGAAGACATGGACCTTTTCATTGCAGCAACGGCGCTGGTCAACGACTACACGCTGGTAACCCATAACACCCGCCACTTCTCCCGCATCCCCGGGCTCAAACTTGAAGACTGGGCCGTTTAATCACCGTATTGAGACACTGTCATTTCGCACTCTGCACAGTGGAAATCCAGGCGCAGGCGCTTGCCGGCGTTGAGAAGATATAGAGGTTCAGGCCTGTATTTGCCTTGTTTGGGGCACAAGCCAAGTTCATGGCGAACGCAGTACTTGCTGCGCATAAGTTCCGCACCAGCCCTGTGAGTAATCTCATAGGCGTCTTCAATCTGGGCTGCACCGCGGGAAGAGTATAGCGCCCGGTCCCTGGAATTTGCCACATTCGCCTTGTAGGACAGTGTTTCCGGGGATGCGGCCGAAGACGCCGCACCTGCTTTCAGCGCAATGGCATTCACAGGCATTCCGTCAAGCTCACCGGCAATATCTCTCCGGATGCCGTTGAGGAAGGAAGCCGCCATGAAGGGGACGGTGTCAGATGCCTGCAGCCCGGTCACTTCAAAACTGTAGTGCCCGCTTCGTTTTGAAAGCTGCCCATGAATAATCTCCAGCATCCTGGAGCGGTCCCGGGCCGAATCCGTGCCTGCGGGAAACTCCCTGGTCACTTTTCGGCCATCTTCAGAAATAGCCGTAACCGTAAGGGATTCAGGGGAAACCGTCACGTTTAGCGATACGCCGATCTCCCTCACCGGGGCCGAAGCCTCCAGCCTTTTCTGAAACTTGGCGCTTATATTCCGATAAAGCTTTGTGCCTGTCCGGAGTTCTTCGGGGACCCGGCAGCGGAGGTTCAGACCTTCGGCGACATCGGCCCTGAAGCCGACAATTTCGTTGCCGGAGAGGAATGCAAAGCCGTCTCCGTTTGCAAGGTCCAGGGCCGAAGACTTCAGGACTATTCCATCTGCGGTAATGCGGGCAACTTCTCCAGCGTATTCCCCAATGTATGTGGGGACGTCCATGGAGGACCACTTTCCGCGCTTCCCGTCAATGAAAAGGTCTGTGTACCCGCGGTTGAATGTCTTCTCAAGGTCCGGTGCAATGCCGCCGGAAATGCGGCCGAACGATGCCCTGGAGTATTTCTCCGGGTGTTTTTGGACCAAGGCGTTCAAGGCCTCGCTGTATGCGGTGACAACGTTGCGCACATAGGATTCGCTCTTGAGGCGGCCCTCAATCTTGAACGAGCATACCCCGGCTTCGGCAAGGTCTTCAAGCCGGTGAAGAAGGTTGTAGTCCTTGAGGGACAGAAGGGCTTTGTCCCTCGCCAGCACCTTCCCGTTGCCGTCCAGAAGGTCGTAGCGGCTTCGGCACGCCTGGGCGCATTCCCCGCGGTTGGCGCTTCGGCCCGTAAGATATTCTGACAGGTAGCACTGGCCGCTGTAGCAAACGCAGAGGGCGCCATGGACGAAGAATTCAATTTCGGCCGAAACGGCTTTGCGTATTGCGCGTATGTCATCAAGGGAAAGCTGGCGCTCAAGGACTATCCGGCCGTATCCCAGGCTTTCCACAAACCGGGCCTTTTCCGGCGTCCTTATGGCGCACTGCGTTGAAGCATGGAGCGCCATGCCGGTTCCGCTAGCCATCTCAATGACCGCAGGGTCCTGCACGATGAGGGCGTCCACGCCGGCACTTGCAAGCTGCCGGACCAGTTCCTCGGCGGCCCTCAGTTCATCTTCATACAGGATTGTATTAACCGTGGCGTAAATCCTTACGCCAAAGCGGTGAGCGTAGGAACACAGTTCCCTGATATCCTCAATGCTGTTTCCGGCCGCGGCGCGGGCTCCGAACGCAGGCCCTGCAATGTACACGGCATCTGCGCCGCAGTCGATGGCGGCTTTGCCGATTTCGGCCGTACGAGCCGGAGCAAGAAGTTCAAGATACTGCATCAGTTGGCGCTTAAATATCTGACAAACAACGGGTTACGCATTTCAGGGTGCACCTGCAAGTGCACCCGACAAGTTATAATCAATTGAGATCCAGTAACTTACCGGCCAGGGCCAAATCCTCCGGCGTAGTGATTTTTATGTTGTATTTCTCCCCTTCCGTGTAGGTGAGGGGAATGCCGAAGCGTTCGGCCACGGAGGCGTCGTCCGTGAATGAGGTGTCAAACCCCTGGGTATAAGCGGATTTAAGGAGTTCGGAGCGGAAGATCTGGGGCGTCTGGGCGCCGAAAAAGCGGCTGCGGTCTGCGGTTTCACCGGTGGGGACAAGTTTCCCGGAAGGGTCTTTCTCCAGCACTTTCAGGGTATCTGTAACCGGCATTACGGGAATAAGGGCCTCCACGGATTCGGCCTCTTCAAAGAGCCTCTTTATGGCCCCGGCCGAAATCAGCGGCCTTACGCCGTCTTGCACCGCAACAAGGGCGCCGTCCGGAACATACTGAAGCGCATTTCTCACGGAGTGGAAACGGGTGAATCCGCCCTTCACAAGACGCTGCGGGCAGTTGAAATTTTCCCGGATGCAGTACTGGCGCCAGGAAGTCACATTGGCCTCCGGAAGCACCGTAATTATGTGAATGTCAGGGATTGCCGACAAAAACTTCTCTATGGTAAGCCGAAGAATTGGCTTCCCTCCAAGTTCCAGGAACTGCTTGGGGACAGCGGCGCCCATACGGGTGCCCATGCCACCTGCCGTAATTATGACGAATCTTTTTCTTTCCACGCGCACAAATACTTTATGCAAATCTAAAAAATTATTCGTAATTTTGAAAGTTAAACGCAAAAGACCCTTACCAGCATATGGCTTTCAACTTTTTAAGTCAGGAATTGGCAATAGACCTGGGAACAGCCAACACCGTCATTTTCCAGAATGACCAGATTGTGCTAGACGAACCCTCCATCGTTGCCATTGACAACCAAACCGGGAAATGCATAGCCCTTGGCCAGAAAGCCAAGCTCATGCATGAGAAAACCAATCCCGGCATCAAGACTGTCCGTCCCCTCAGAGACGGCGTAATCGCAGACTTCAACGCAGCGGAAATGATGATCCGCGGCTTCATAAAACAGGTGAACGCCCGTCACCGCAGCCTCTTTGCCCCCAACATCAAGCTTGTGGTAGGCATCCCCTCAGGCTCCACGGAAGTGGAAATCAGGGCCGTCCGTGACTCCTCGGAGCACGCCGGAGGCCGTGACGTGTACCTCATCTACGAGCCCATGGCCGCAGCCCTTGGTATCGGCCTGGATGTTGAAGCCCCTAAAGGAAACATGGTTGTAGATATCGGAGGCGGCACCACGGAAATTGCAGTCATCTCCCTTGGCGGCATTGTCCAGCAGGAATCCATCCGCGTCGCCGGAGACGTCTTCACCGCAGATATTCAGAATTACCTCAGGCAGCAGCACGTGATAAAGGTTGGTGAAACCACCGCGGAGAAAATCAAGATTGCGGTTGGCGCAGTTATCCCCCAACTCCCCGGAGAAGAGCCCGAGCCCTTTGTGGTCCGCGGCCCCAACCTCATGACCGGCCACCCCGCAGAGGCCGTAATCCCCTACCAGGAGATTGCCCACTGCCTGGATAAGTCCATCGCCCGCCTTGAGGCCGCAATCCAGCAGGTCCTGGAGCAGACTCCCCCGGAGCTCTACTCCGACATCGTTGAAAACGGCATCTTCCTAAGCGGCGGTGGCGCACTCCTCCGCGGCCTTGACAAGAGGCTCTCGGACAAGGTGAACATCCCGTTCCACGTGGCCGAAGACCCCCTGAAGGCTGTTGCCCGCGGCACCTGCATAGCCCTCAAGAACACAGACAATTACTCCTTCCTCATGAGATAACAGATGCCTAAACGCAGCGTCCTACCGGGAATAGTTAACATCGCGGTCTTCATTTTACTGGAGATCGCGTGTCTGTATCTTCTGAGCCATAACTCGGAGGCCCAGCGCACCTGGATCGCAGACGCCGGAAACGCCGTCAAGGGCACTGTGTGGGGCAGTACTGAGAAAGTCCGCGACTATTTCTCCCTCAAAAGCGCCAACGACTCCCTGGCCAAGGACAATCACCTTCTCATGGAAGAAGTGATACGCCTGAGGGAAATGGTGCGCCGCTCAGGCGCAGATACCGTGAAACTCGCCTCACTTCCCGGCTACACCGTAATTCCCGCAGAGGTTGTGAAAATGAGCCGTGCCAAACAGCACAACTACATTATCCTCAACCGCGGCTTCGAAGACGGCATCCGTGAAAAATCCGGCATCATCACAAGGGACGGCGCCGTGGGCATCATAGACGCCGTGAGCGCACACTTCAGCTACGCCCTCTCTTTCCAGAACGCGGACATCTCAATCAGCGCCCGCCTTGGCACCGAAGGCGGCAACGGACTGCTGGTATGGGACGGCAAAAGCTCAAACGGAGCTGTTCTCAAGGAGATTCCCCTCCAGTACAAGTACAATCCCGGAGACACCGTGTACACAAGCGGCCACTCCCTGGTATTTCCCCCGGACATTCCGCTTGGAACGGCCGGCAAGGCCAAGATAATCAACGGCTCCACCAACGAAATTGAGGTTACCCTTTTCCAGGAGTTCAAGGCCATACGCTACGTAACCGTGGTTCACAACGATTCCTTTGACGAAGTGGAGGGCTTTGAGAAATGAAAAACAACAGGTTCTGGGCGGCGTATGCGCTGCTTTTCATAGCACAGCTGCTTCTTTGCAACTACTTCACTTTCACGCCGTGGATAATGGTCACCCTGCTCCCCGCCATGGTGCTGTGCCTGCCTCTTGAGATAGGCACCACGGGTGCCATGCTCATTGCCGCCGCAACCGGGCTTGGAGTGGACCTTCTCTCAGAGGGCATCCTTGGAATCAACGCCCTGGCGCTCATCCCGGTGGCTTTTGCCCGCAAGAAGATTATCTCCATTGTTTTCGGCGCAGACCTTCTGGCCCGCAACAAGTCATTCTCCATAAGGCGCAACGGCCTCACAGCCGTACTCATGGCCCTTATAATAGGCCTTTCCATCTTCCTTGTCATCTACATCTGGGCCGATTCCGCCGGAGCCCGCAGCTTCGGCTTCAACGCCGGGCGGTTTGGCGCCTCGCTTGCGGTGAGCCTCATCTTCTCTGTCCTCACTGTCAGGGCGCTTACAACACAAGAGTAAATGGAGCACGGGAAACGTCATATCCCGCTGCTGATCGGCCTTGGCGTAACGGCGCTTGTACTGCTGGCAAAAATCTTTTCCCTGCAGGTGATAGACCGCTACAAAGAGGACGCAGACCGCAATTCCACCGTCTACGAGACCATCTATCCCACCCGCGGGGTCATCTACGACCGCAACGGGGATATCCTGGTGGGAAACAAGGTGGCCTACGACATCCTTGTGAGCCCCCGGGAGGTTCAGGCCTTTGACACCCTGGCCCTTGCCACGGTTCTGGACGTGACGCCGGAATTCATCAGGGGAAAACTCAAGGAATACAGCCGCAGGCGCTCTGCCATAGGCTTTCAGTCCGTCACCATGATGCGCATGGTCCCGGCCGAAACTTATATGCGCTTTGACGAAGTAAAATACCGTTTCCCGGGCTTCAAAGGGCAGGTCAGGAGCGTCAGGGACTACCCCTTCAATGCTGGCGGAAACCTCCTTGGATACGTATCCGAGGTGAACCAGGCCTACATAGACCGCCATCCCGGCGAATACCGCAGCGGAGACTACGCCGGCATGACCGGCATTGAGGCGGCCCGTGAAACGGAGCTTCGCGGAGAGAAGGGATACCACATCTACCTCCGCAACTCCCGCAACCAGATTGAGCAGCCCTACAAGGACGGGCAGGAGGACAAGGAAGCCATCCCCGGCCACGACATAGTTACCACCATAGACGCCGCCCTGCAGCAGTACGGGCAGGAGCTCATGCAAAACAAGGTGGGCTCAATAGTGGCAATAGAGCCCTCTACAGGGGAGATTCTGGCGCTGGTGTCGTCCCCGGGCATAGACGTTTCCCAGCTGGCCGATATCGGCCGTCACTGGGAGGAAATTTCGGCCAATCCATACAAACCCATGTACAACAGGGCGGTGCAGGCATCCTACCCTCCGGGCTCCGTGTTCAAGCTTGTGAACGGGCTTATCGGCCTTGAAGAGGGCGTCCTGAGGCCGGAGATGATGTATCCTTGCCACCAAGGCTACCACTTTGGGGCGGGGCACAAGCTTGGCTGCCACGCGCACAAGAGCCCCATCAACATGGAAGAGTCCATCATGATGAGCTGCAACGCCTACTACTGCTACGTGCTCAAGAATATCCTGGACAACCGGGAATACGACAATGTGGCCGAAGGCCTGGACCACTGGAGGGAGATGGTGATGAGTTTTGGTTTCGGCCGAAAACTTGGAAGCGATTTCCCCGCGGAGCTTTCCGGCAGCATCCCGTCTTCCAAAACCTACAACAGGGCCTACGGAAAGGGCAGGTGGAATTCCACTACGGTGATTTCGCTGTCAATCGGCCAGGGAGAAATCCTGGCAACGCCAATGCACCTTGCAAACCTCTGTGCCACAATTGCAAACAGGGGGTACTACTATATTCCGCACATTGTGAGGGAGTCTCCCGGCGTGCCGCTGGACCAGCGCTTCAAGGAAAGGCAGTACACACTTGTGGACACCCTTCATTTCCCAAAGGTGATAAAGGGCATGTGGCGGGCCGTGAACTCCGGTCCGGGCATGGGAGGAACCGCCTGGATAGCCCATGTAGACTCCCTTGACATCTGCGGCAAAACCGGCACGGCGCAGAATCCACGCGGAGCCGACAACTCCGTATTCATCTGCTTTGCACCCATGGACAATCCAAAGATTGCCATTGCGGCATATGTAGAAAACGGCGGCTTCGGGGCCACCTACGCGGCTCCCATGGCGTCTCTCATGGTGGAAAAATACCTCACAGGTTCAACTTCAAGGCCCGCGCTTGAAAAGCGCATGAAGGAGGCCGACTTAATGGCAAGGGTAAAGCATGATTGACGGCAGTTCTCATAGAAAGACGCTCCGGCAGTCTGTAGACTGGTGGGTCATAGGCGTTTACCTCCTGCTTGTCATCATAGGCTGGGTAAACATCTATGCCGCCACCCACACATCAAGCGTAGGGTCCATGCTGGACTGGAGTTCCCGCGCCGGCAAGCAGTTTGTGTGGATACTCACATCCTTCGGCCTTGCGGGGCTCATCCTTTGGATACTGCCGTCCCAGTTATGGGAGGGCGGCGCACCGGTGCTCTATGCCTTTGTGCTGGGGCTTCTGGTGCTGGTGATATTCGTTTCTTCGGATGTCAAGGGGTCCCATTCGTGGTTCGACCTCGGGCCCATACGCTTCCAGCCGGCAGAGGTCTCAAAAATCACAACTTCGCTGCTTCTGTCGCTTGTCATGAGCCAGCAGTGGTTCAAGATGAGCCGCATCAGGGACTTTCTCCTGGCGGCGGCGATAATCGGCCTTCCAATGCTTGTGATTGTGGCCGAATCCGAAACCGGCAGCGCCCTCGTGTATGCCGGATTCATCTTTGTGCTGTACCGTGAGGGGCTTTCCGGTTGGTGGCTGGCGGCTATCGGCCTTGTGATAATGCTCTTTGTGGGGACTCTCACCGCGGGGTCCTACACCACCATCCTTGTAATGATAGGGATTCTGGTTCTGTGCACTGCATTCAGCCAGCCGTCCCGCCTCAAGGACAGGCTTCTCATAGGCGGAGGCTTCGTGCTTGCCATGGCCCTGTTCCCTTCCCTGCTCAATTGGCTTGGCAGCCTTGTGCAGGGGCAGATGGACAAGCTGGCAATGCGCCCCTGGGTGCCCCGCGCAGACGAAACCCAGGACTATTACTGGGGCTTTGTCCTCAGGATCAAACCGGTGTGGGTACTTATCGGCCTTTCCGTTGCCGCGCTCCCGGCCGTGCTTTGGGCGGCGTACAAATACAAAGACAAGTTCCTGGCACTTTGCTGCGGGGTTTTCATTGCGGGAACCATAATGGTGTTCTCCACGGATTTTGTGTTCCAGAATGTGCTCCAGCCTCACCAGAGGGGCCGAATAGAGGTTCTGCTGGGACTCAAGGAAGACCTTGCCGGGGTTGGCTACAACGTGAACCAGTCAAAGATTGCCATAGGCTCCGGCGGCCTTCTTGGAAAGGGTTTCCTGAAGGGTACGCAAACTACCTTCGGCTTTGTGCCGGAGCAGTCCACGGACTTTATCTTCTGCACCGTTGGCGAGGAATGGGGCTTCCTTGGATGCCTTGTGGTAATCGGGCTGTATGTGTTCCTGATTGCCCGGCTCATCCTTGATGCCGAACGCTGCCGCGGCAAGTTCACCCGCATTTACGGCTACTGCGTGGCGGCGTGCATATTCATGCATCTTTTCATCAACGTGGGCATGACGGTGGGGCTTATGCCGGTAATCGGCATACCGCTGCCGCTGCTCTCCTATGGCGGGTCTTCGCTATGGGCGTTTACAATACTGATTTTCATATTCTTGGCACTTTACAGAAATGAGAAAAAATACTTTTAAGCTGCTTCTTGGCGGCCTGCTTGTCTTATGTGTCGCATGCGGGAAAACCGTCCCTCAAGAATCTTCCAGGTCCACGGACACCACTAAGCTCCCGGCCAACTACTACCCCAACTTCTTCGCATTCAACATTATGAATGCGTACTATCTTTGGGCCGATGAAGTTAAGTCTGGGCTTTCAAAGTGGTCTTATGGTGAAGACCCCGTGAAAAAAGTCGCGTCACTGCGCTATAAGGACGGCTCCGGGAATGAAGTTGACAAATGGACAGAGCTCATGGAAGACTATTCCGTGTTCCAGAGCGCCATTACCGGCAACGGAAAAACCTTCGGCCTTGAGTTTGTGCTCATCAAAAATGAAAAAGATGAGGTTGGGATGGTGGTCACCTACACTTATGCCGGTTCTCCCGCGCAAAAGGCAGGTATAAAGCGTGGAGACATCATCACCACCTTCAACGGAGGAACCATCAATATAAGCAATTACGCCGACTTCCTCAATGAGGAATTCTACTATAATCCCGGCACTCTGGAACTTGGGCTGAGGGACGGAAGGTCCATCAACCTCACGGCAGTGCAGATGTACTCAAATCCGGTCCACACGGTTAAAACGCTGGATGTAAAAGGCAAAAAAATTGGGTACCTTCACTTTACAAGCTTCACGCCCGATGCGGGTCCGGCCTTGGAGGGGGCATTCAGGAAGTTCAAGGCCGAAGGCGTAGAGGAGCTTGTGCTGGACCTCCGCTACAATACCGGAGGGTCTGTCAATACCGCAACTGCACTGGCATCAATGATAGCCCCCACGGATGTTGTGGAGTCCGGCGCCGTATTTATCAAAGAGGTCTATAATTCCATCCTTGGGGCGTCAATGGGCGCAGAAACCAAATTTGTCAAGAGTTTGGACGTTGAGACGTCTGAAGGCAAAAAGACAATTAACTCCCTGGAAGTAAATCCTGGCATCAAACATCTGTGGGCTATCACCACGGGACATTCGGCATCGGCCTCTGAGATGATTCTGTGCGGCCTTGCTCCGTATATGGACGTGACCCTGGTGGGAAGCACCACCTACGGCAAATTCTGCGGCGGCTACCTCATACCCGCCGTAGAATGGTTCGACGCCGTGTCCAAGGAGGCCAAGGACCTTGACATCGCCGCCGCCAAAAAGGCCACGGCCGGATGGGGAATTTACGTGATTGTCTCAAAATACGCAGACTGCAACGGCGTCACCCGGAGCATGCCATTCGGAATGTCGGCCGACTATAACGCCACAGATAATCCCACGGACGGTTATGAACTTGGAGACCCTGAAGAAAGCATGCTTTCCGCGGTGATTGCCCTTTCTACCGCGGGTGTTTACGCGGCTCCGGAGGTAAAGTCGGCATCCGTTATGGCCGAAACCCTGCCTTTTGAAAAACCCGGCACGGGAGCATTAATTTACTGAATATGAAGATCTTGATTACCGGAGCTAGCAGCGGAATAGGATATGACGCGGCTGCAGAGCTTGCCCGCTTGGGGCACACCGTTTTTGCGGCCGCCCGCCGCGTTGCCCTCATGGAGCCTTTGCGGGAATTCGGGGTCACCCCGGTGGCGCTGGATGTAACCTCTGAAGAGTCAATAGACGCATGCCTGGCCGTTACGGGGCCGCTGGACATCCTTGTGAACTGTGCCGGTTACGGCTCTTTCGGGGCCATTGAGACCGTGCCGCTGGAGGAGGCCCGCCGCCAGATGGAGGTGAATCTCTTCGGCCTTGCAGCCCTTTGCAAAAAAGTGCTTCCATATATGCGCGAACGCCGTTCCGGCCGTATTATCAATATCAGTTCCGTGGCGGGCAAGGCCTGCCTGTACTTTGGCGGCTGGTATCACGTGTCAAAATACGCCGTGGAGGCGTTCTCGGATACCCTCAGGATGGAGATGAAGCCGTTTGGAGTGGACGTGGTGCTCATTGAGCCCGGCGCCACCCGCACGGACTGGGGCATCATTGCCGCCGACCACCTTCAGAAATCCTCCACTGGCACTGCCTACGAGGGCCCGGCACTGAGGGAAGCCGCCGTCATGCGCAAGGGATTCACGCTCAAGATACTGGCCAAGCCTTCCGTGGTTACACGCGCCATCGTCAAGGCCGTGAAGGCACGGCGTCCCCGCGCCCGCTACCGCGTTGCCACCGGCGCCACCGCCATAGTGTTCTGGCATAGCATCCTCCCCACCCGCTGGTGGGACGGCGCCGTGAAGCAGCTCGGCGCCCCTTGGCTGGCCAAGGTTGCGGAGAAGTTGTAGGGGGTGGCTGGCTGCGGCAGTGGCTTTGGCTTTGGCTTCGGCTGAGGCTGTGGCTGTGGCTGCCGGGGTTGCCGTGGTTGTGGCAGCGTGTGCACCCTTGGGAAAGGTTGTGCGTCGCAGGTGACTTAGCAAAGTGTCGCAGGTAACGGCACAGGCCGTCGCAGGTGACTTAGCAAAATGTCGCATGTCTGCAAATAACGGCTGACCTGCGACACTTTTTTGCCCTCAATGCCGATTTACGTCGCAGTTCGGCCCAAAAACACAGACCTGCGACGTTTTCTCCCTCCACCTGCAACGCCCATCACCCGCACCTGCGACACTCCACCCCATGACCAGTAACGATTTGCCCCCTAACCTGCAACGATATTTCCATTTTATTTACTATCTTTGCAGTCCGCACCAACGCCTTGGTGGTGGAATGGTAG
>DGXO01000003.1:0-6047 GCA_002395605.1 Bacteroidales bacterium UBA4230 | reverse complement strand
GAGGGACTTAAAATCCCTTGGCCCGAAACGGCCGTATGGGTTCGATTCCCATCCGAGGCACAACAAGACTTTGTAAGTCGCTGATTTTCAGGTATCTTGCAAAGTCTTGTTTCTTGTATCCCCCAGATTTGGGCTCATGCGCAAAACCGGATCAGGTGCAAAACCATGTGTATTTTGGCGGACTGCCCAATTCGGGCGAGGCTGGAAGCACAAACGGGCGAAGCTGGTTTTTCTGTTGCCAGCCTCGCCCACACAATCGGCCTTGCAGGTGTCTCAGATGCCATTCCCGCGGGCTTGGTTGGTAGCACAAAATCCGACCTCGCCCAATTTTGCTTGGTTAATCATCAATACAGGTTTGACGCCACCCTGGCAGGAGGCAAACAGAATCATCGTCCCCGCAGCCAGGGACAGGAATGCTTTATCCAATAGTACAAAAGAACTATTTGCGGCATAAGGAGGCTATTTACTCCGTACCGGACGGAGTGATTGTTTTGTGTCCTTGTATTCTTGACCCATACCGTGGCCGAAGAAGGAGAAATAAGTGGCAAACCGGAAGTCATATGCTTTACTGTCATCATTCTCGACCGAATCAGATGACCATATTCTACCGGCAATATCCAATGTGACCGGCAAGAACATGAATTTGTCCGTCGTTTTTGATTTTGCCACCCCACCCCAAATGTTATTTACCCTTGTCCATGTCCATAAGATATTGGTATCGTCCTTCAACCACTCAAACTGTTTCTTTGTGGGAATGGATATGTTCATGTCAACAATTTCATTATATGAATAAGACGTGCCCTTGTCTTCCGGAACCGTACTGCCGTAATTGCAAGTGGCGAATTCAACTGCCGGATTCCCCAGGTCCACCCATTTGTCGGCCCCTACGGCAATCCACTTTTTATCTCCATTGGCAGGGAGGACGACGGCCATGTGCTCTTTAAGCGCATTGTCGTCGTTAAGCACATATTCACAGCCATTGACCGTAACTCTGGTATTGAAAAAATAATCTTCACGGCTGCCGTCCGAAACTTTGGTCTTGATGAAATAATAAGTGCCTCTGGCAGTACGGCCCAAAGTGCCAAAATCAGAATAAGACGCAGAAATCTTTCCGCTGAAGGAATACCCGCCGTTATAACAGTAGCCGGGAATAGGGCTTCCCGCCACTTTGTCGTTTGTCTCGGCAACAGTACAATTAATCCCGACAGAGGCCAGACCAACAGGAATCACAGCATCTGTTGCAAGTGTGTACGCACCATCCATAGAGGAAGCATCGGCCATGTAGAAATGGACGAATCCCTCCGGATTCTTCATATTGACAGTCGCATAGAGGATGGGTGAATTTGAAGCATTGGAAATGCTGTAGGCTACATTCTCTGCCACCAGATAATAGGAGTACTGCGTTTCATTGAATGTCCATACGGAGCCGCTGAAGGCGGGAGTGAGACCGGCGCCATAAGGGAGATACACCGCCGTAAGTTTCTGCCCTGCAACAGGAAAGTCAGCAGTCCCGTTCATTTTCGATACCCAGCTGGAACCATCGAATTCCATTGTCACATAAGCCGTGGAGATGTTCTCGAAGAAAAAGAAAATCTTGTCTCCTTTCTCCCACGCCGTCTTTACGGCCTTGGTTTCATCGGCCCGGGTTATGCGGAAGTCAAATTTAAGCTTGGAAGCGTCTATATAGCCTTCTGTCTCAACGGCGGGATTCTCCTTGCTGCAAGCGGCAAGAGCCAGAACCAGGCTTGCAATGATCCATATCTTTTTCATAATTACTTCCTCCTTTTTTACCAAGTTTTTTCTTCTCCGGGGAACGGTTCATCCAGCTGCGGAGTAAAGCGGGTGACGGGACGAACGGGACGGACAGCGCAACCATAGCATCTTAGGAAAATCATAATGGATTGCTGTTGAGGTGCTATGTGCGCATAGCCTGCGTAATCTTTTCCATCGGCATACAAGGTTGAACTCCAATAACACCCGACATCACCAAGTGCATCTACCCGAGAACTATTGTATCGATAACTTGTGGCGGGAAGGAAAATACTTTTGTCTGTAAAGCCTGTTTTCTTGCTGGTAAAGAGATAACCATTGTCTTTCCGCTCAATATTGCAGTTCTTAAGAAGCTCTTCCCAATCCGCATAGGAGGGAACCCGGCATTGGCCGCCATGGACGGCATATGCCACATCGTCCTCCTGTTGCAGGGCACTGTAGTTGCCCTCGGTGTACTTGGAACGCAGATGATAGCCGTTCCAGGAAAAGTCCCTTTTTCCGCTGTTGTATCCATTGAGTTCACCCCAGGAAAGGTAGTCGCCGATTTCCGTCTCCTCCGTTGCGCCCACATTGCATTTGGCCCAGAGCACGTTAAGGCCAAGATCCACGTAATGCTCATAGATATTGGTGAGTTCCTGCGTTTCCTGGTCCGATTGAGGCAAATCCTGATAACTGTATATCCTGCCCGGCTCCAGGGTCAGACCCTTACGGGTAAATGTGTAGAGATAATAATCATTGGCAAACGTAAAGGTGTAATCCTGGCTGGCTCCGGGCTTGGTGAGGGCCCCGGAGAAAAGGACACCGTCTCCATAAGGGATTCCGACGATACGAGCCCCTTCCTGACGGGATTCCTCAGTGATTTTTCCGTTTACATCAACGCTGGCACAGGCTACCGGCCTGATGAGCGGACAGCTGAGGGTATAGTCGCTCTCTTCGGCCTGGATACCAGGAATGCTGATTCCCACAAAATCGGCCGTCTTGCCCATTTCCACCGTGGCCTTTACTTCCGTACTGTCAATGTCGTATGCCGTACCGGTAGCCATGAGATAGTATGTGTACACTTTTTCTCCGCCGCTGGTGAAACGGTACTCCCTGCCTTCATAAGAAACATCCACCGGAACGGGGAAATATACTGCGGTGAGGGAAGCTTCGCTACGGGAGGCAAAGTCCTTCTTTACATACTCTGCGCTGGTCGTGGTATTCCAGTCTTTTCCGTCATACTCCATGGACACGTATTTGCCGCCGATATCGGTGACAAATACATAAATCTTGTCCCCTTTCACCCAGGCGTCATCATCGGCCTTGGTCCTCAGAATATCAAGATTGAAAACCATCGGGGCATCATCGGGAATCTGGTTCTCCACCTTCTTGGTACAGGCTAATATCCCGCCAATCAGGCACATTAAGATAAACGTTTTCCTCATTGATAATACAAATTAAATCCGGTGCTGTGAAAACAGTCCAAAAGTAGGCATTATTTAACAATTATACAAACTCAATGCTGCAATAAACCAACCGGCCTTTCGGCGCCGATTTCATGGAAAAACACCCCAGCAGAGCAGAAAGCATAATCAAAAACGTCAATCGCAAACTTTTCATCGGAATCTGTTTACTCCGCCCATACAATATTAAACAATTCTTCCTTTTGAACAAAAAACTTTGCATAAAACCGTCCATATTCTTATACCGTGCAACTGTATCATAAGCACGTTAAAACAAAAAGTGAGAAAAATTTGGATACCAAAATGGTATTCATTATATTTGCAAAAAAGATGTAATTATGACTGTTGTTAGCATACGTGATTTCAGAGCAAATCAAAGCAAGTATCTTGGACTGGCCGCTGGTGGGGAGAGCGTAATTTTGACGTCCCGCACAGGCAGTTTCAAGATTGTGCCCATCACTGAAGATGATAGCCTTATCAGCAAGAAGGAGTTCTTTGCCCGCATTGATGAGGCTCGCAAGAGCATTGCCGAAGGTAAAGGCACCTCGGTATCTGGGAAAGAGGAGTTGGATTCTTTATTGGCTAGTCTTTAATGTACACGCTCATATTTGCACCTCAGGCAATAGAAGATCTGTCAAAACTGAAAAAATCCGAACCTGCCGCATTCAAAAAAGCAGGCAAGTTATTGGCTGAACTTCAGGAACACCCAAAGGTCGGAACTGGAAAGCCAGAGCCCCTCTCCGGAGACAGAGCGGGCCAATGGTCCAGGCGCATCTCCCAGAAGCATAGATTGGTATATGAGATAGAAGAGACTGTCGTGAAAGTAGATGTTCTGTCCGCATACGGGCACTATGAAGATAAATAGTCTCTCCATTTTGTACGGACAAGGGCCGTTAGATTCGGTCACTTTCGGTCACCTTTTCCGAGTATTATTTCAACTCACCGTATATGAATTGAATCTACTGAAAACCAATTTATTCGGTAAGAATTAACAACACACGGTAATCCCCGATATGGCTATACCCGCCCGAGGCACGCCAAAAACGCAGCTACTTAAATATCAAGTAGTTGCGTTTCTGTTTTTCCTTTTTTTTGCCTTTTTCGCGAAATGTTTGGCTCAATGCAAAAAACCGGTTGTTTTGCATTTTCTCAGGCCAAGAATCTAGCACGCCTAAAGATAAAGTCAGTGCGCGCGCTGCACAATATAACGTATGCTCCAAAAACCTGTCGTAGAATGCTCCCTATGTGTTGAACCTGCAGAAACCAAATATATTCCTTCGTAGGCTTCTGAGACCCGAGACATCTGCTTTTTGACCTGCCAATAAGATTATTTCAGAAGTTTTCGATTAGTTTCGTTTCCTTCCAGTACGGACATCTGCTGAATTGCGATAGCATTAAGTCTGCGGAGCCTTTCTGCTTGAGGAAGCCCTTCGTTGATGAAAATGGCATTCAGGCTTTCCATGTTGGAAAGGCAGATGAGTTGGTTGATGGTAGCGTAGTCGCGGATATTACCTTTGAGTTCCGGGTTGGCATCTCGCCATTCTTTCGCTGTCATGCCGAATAAAGCTACATTGAGAACGTCGGCTTCGTTGGCGTAGATAAAAGATATTTGCTTCTCTGAAACCTCAGTTGGAATCAAGTTCTGTTTGATGGCATCAGTATGGATACGGTAGTTCACTTTGGAGAGTTCGCGTTTGGCTGTCCACCCAATGAGTTTCTGCTCCTCTTCCTTAAGGCGCTGGAATTCACGGATAAGATAAACCTTAAATTCCGGGCTGATCCACATAGCAAACTCGAAAGCGATGTCCTTGTGAGCATATGTGCCGCCATAACGCCCGGCTTTGGAAACTATGCCAATAGCATGGGTCTTCTCCGTCCATTCTTTAGCGCTGAGGCGGAAATTGTTGAGGCCCGCTTTACTTTTAATTATGTCGAATTCGGCAGAATTAAACTCGGGATTGAAAACCTTCTCCCAAGTACCCAGGAACTCGACGGTGTTCCTGTTACGAAGCCAGTTGTGAAAGAAAAACTCCCCATCTTTGGAGCGCGTCATATCCGTGAGGCTGATATAGTCCTCACTTCCGACCTTAACTACAGTTACGGCGACGCCGTTTACATCTATCTTTGACATTGCGCCAGACTATTAACAGAACAAAGATAATACTATTTCTTTTTCAATCATTCTTGTTTTACACAATAGTCACCAATTCCGGCCTTTTTAAAAAAAGAGTTTTATGTCGCCGACAAAAAAAGATATTATCAAGATCTGGCTAAGAACGCGTTCTACCATTGAATTCTTAGGCACATGGGAGGCTCTTTACAACCCTAGTTTTAAAGTGGTCGAATTTGACCACTTTAGAAAAGAGGCAGGTCTTCCCACGTTTACGCTCAGCGTCAGCGACTGGATAGAAAAGACCGGAGCCATCGGATTGGTGTCCAAACTCTACCTGATTAAGGAATATCAGCGACTCAAGGAACAGGAGAGCAGCCCCCTGCTGGAAGAAAGCCAAATCAAGTTCGCCTACACTTCAGAAGCGGATATGCTAAACTTGGCACTTTTCCATTACACCGCCAAACAATGGCGGGATGCAAACCCGGTACTGGCTGCCAAAGGACTGAATCCACGCGACGTAGCAAGTATCAGCGAACTCGTTGTAATGGTAAACCTTGAGAGCATGAATGCCACACTTATCAAACAAGGTCTAGGTCGCAGAAAACGTTATGAGATTCTTAGCGAAATCGCCCAGTCTCAACTCCAAAGCCTGAATAATGCTGACATCGAGAATAGATTTAGGGCGATTGACTCGGGCGACCCAAAGTTATTGAAATAATTCT